>NZ_JCAFUS010000016.1:0-86200 GCF_059371555.1 Stenotrophomonas sp. YJH_SMC_10
GCCGGCACTACCGATAGGGAAGAACGCCGGCTTGCGCCGGCGTTTTCCGTTTCCAGCAGAAATGGCCGCAGTGCTGTTCGTGCACTGCGAGGCCGGGCAGGACGCGCGCGAGCTGCTGGCGCGCTGAAGACGGGTAGTGCCGGCCGCTGGCCGGCAACGTCCGGACCTGCGATGGCCGGCCAGCGGCCGGCACTACCGATAGGGAAGAACGCCGGCTTGCGCCGGCGTTTTCCGTTTCCAGCAGAAATGGCCGCAGTGCTGTTCGTGCACTGCGAGGCCGGGCACGACGCACGCGAGTTGCTGGCGCGCTGAAGACGGGTAGTGCCGGCCGCTGGCCGGCAACGTCCGGATCTGCGATGGCCGGCCAGCGGCCGGCACTACCGATAAAGAAGAACGAACGCCGGCTTGCGCCGGCGTTTCCCGTTTCCAGCAGAAATGGCCGCAGTGTTGTTCGTGCACTGCGAGGCCAGGACGCACGCGAGCTGCTGGCGCGCTGAAGACGGGTAGTGCCGGCCGCTGGCCGGCAACGTCCGGATCTGCGATTGCCGGCCAGCGGCCGGCACTACCGATGAAGAAGAACGCCGGCTTGTGCCGGCGTTTTCCGTTTCCAGCAGAAATGGCCGCAGTGCTGTTCGTGCACTGCGAGGCCAGGCAGGACGCACGCGAGCTGCTGGCGCGCTGAAGGACGGGTAGTGCCGGCCGCTGGCCGGCAACGTCCGGATCTGCGATGGCCGGCCACCGGCCGGCACTACCGATAAGGAAGAACGCCGGCTTGCGCCGGCGTTCCTTGATTCTTACGGGGCCTTCTGGATCACCGCGCACGCAAGGCGCGCGCCGGCGTTGCCGGTCGGCTGGGTCTTGTAGTCGTCTGCATCCGCGTGGACGATCAGGCCACGGCCGATGATGTCGAAGTCATCGCCCTTGCCGATGTTGACGTTGCTCGACACCGGGCCGTCGATGGTGGCCACGCCCTTGTCGTCGGCCTTGATGTTGGGCATGTCGCCGCCGTGATGCGGATCGGTGGCGACGTTGCCGTGATCCTGCTTGCCGGGATTGAAGTGACCGCCGGCGCTCATGCCGTCCGGCGCGCTGCAGTCGCCCTTCTCGTGGATGTGGAAGCCGTGCTCGCTGCCCGGCTTCAGGCCGGTGATCTGGCCGGTCACGTGGACCTTGCCATCAACCACCTTGAAGGTGACGCTGCCCTTGGCTTCGTTGCCCTGGGTCGGTGCCAGCTCGGCGGTGGCCGAAGCATCGGCCGCCGGTGCGGCAGCCGGCTGCGGGGTTGCAGCGGGTTCGGTGGTGGCGCCGTCGGCCGGCGTGGCCGGCGGGGTTTCCGCCTGCGGCGCGGCCGGTTGCGGGTTGCAGGCCGCCAGGCCCAGTGCGGCGATGGCCGCAAACAGCGAAGTGTGGATCAGACGCATTGGAATCTCTCCCTCGATGATGCCTGCGGTGAAGTGATCAGCGGACGACCCGGATCACGCCACAGGCGATGCGGACGCCGGCATTGCCGGCGGGCTGGCTGCGATAGTCGTCGGCGTTGGCATGCACGACCAGTGCACGTCCGGCGATATCGGTGGCGGCGCCTCCGCCAAGGGTAACGCCCTTGAGGTGGATATCGACGTTGGCGCGGCCCTGGGCGTCGGCACGCAGGTTGTCCATGTCGCCCAGGTGGTGCTTGCCGGTGCCGGCGCGACCGTGCGCAGCCCCGGCGGGGTTGAAGTGGTTGCCGGCGCTGCTGGCATCCACCGCGCTGCAGTCGCCACGCTCGTGGATGTGGAAGCCGGCCTGCTGCATCGGCTGCAGGCCACCGACCAGGCCGGTGATGTGGATGCCGCCAGGCTCCACCATCAGTGCGATGCGGCCACTGACGATGCTGGCCGAGGCCGGCGCGAGATTGGCCTCGCCCTGCCGTGCAGCGCTGACCACGGTGGGCGGCGGCGGCGTGGGTTCGGTCTTCTTCGGCGCACTGCCACAGGCAGACAGCAGCACGGCGGTTGACAACGGCAGGATGGCAAAGGACAGGCGCATCAAAGACTCCTTGCAGATGACACTAAGCGTTGCATCGTCCATGAACGATCAACAGTTCGGCAAGCGGGTGCGAGGATCGCGTGCAGGGGCCGTTCAATGGCCGCCGCGACGACGTCCCGCGCCCAGCTTGCGGGTCAGGGTATTGCGGCCAAGACCCAGTCGTGCCGCGGCTTCGGCACGGCGGCCATGGGTGATCTGCAGCGCGGCGTCCAGCAGAGCATGGTCGACCCGCTCGCGCACCTGTGCGTGCAGTCCTTCCACGCCTTCAGCCAGCTGCCGGCGCGCCCATTCGGCCAGCAGCGCTTCCCACTGCCCCGGATCGGCACTGCTGCCGCGACGGCTCCGTGCGCGGTTCAGCGCGGTATCGACGTCGGCCACGCCGATGGTGTCAGCAGCGGCCAGCGCGGCCATCCGCCAGCACACGTTTTCCAGCTCGCGCACGTTGCCCGGCCAGTCGTGCTCGCGCAGTGCCTGCAATGCGGCCGCCGTCAGGCGCTTCGGCGGCGTGTCCAGCTTGCGTGCGGCGGCGGCCAGGAACGTGCTGGCCAGCTGTGCGATGTCCTCGCGGCGCTCGCGCAGCGGTGGCAGCTGCAGGCGCACCACGTCCAGGCGGTGCAGCAGATCGGCGCGGAACTTCCCCTGCGCGACCAGGCCTTCCAGGTCCTGGTGGGTGGCGGCGACCACGCGCACATCGACGCGGATCAGTTCGCGGCCACCGACGCGGAAGAACTCGCCCTGCGCCAGCACGCGCAGCAGGCGGGTCTGCAGCGGCAGCGGCATGTCGCCGATTTCGTCCAGGAACAGCGTGCCGCCGTCGGCCTGCTCGAAGCGCCCGGTATGGCGGCGCTGCGCGCCGGTGAACGCGCCGGCTTCATGGCCGAACAACTCGCTTTCCAGCAGTTCGGCAGGAATCGCGGCGGTGTTGAGCGCAACGAACGGCCCGTGCGCACGCGGCGATTCGCGATGCAGCGCATGGGCCACCAGTTCCTTGCCGGTGCCGGTCTCGCCGGTGATCAGCACCGCCAGCGGCGCCTGCGCCAGGCGACCAATGGCACGGAACAGCGCGCGCATCGCCGGTGTATCGCCCACCAGTTGCGGCGGCTGGTCGCTGGCGGTTTCGACTGCCGGGCTGGGTGCGGCCAGGGTGGGTGCCACGGCCGGCAGCACCCGCTGCGCCAGTGCCACCGCATCGTCCAGATCGAACGGCTTGGACAGGAACTCATGCGCGCCGCCGCGGAACGCACCGGCGGTGCTGGCCACATCGGTGTAGGCCGACATCACCACCACCGGCAGCTGCGGCAAGGCGGCCTTGAGCTTGTCCAGCAGCACCAGGCCGTCATCGCCGGGCATGCGCACGTCGGTGAACAGCAGCGCCGGTGGCGGCCCCTCGCGCAATGCCTGCAGGGCGGGGGCGGCGCTGTCGAAATCGACGACCTGGTAGCCCGCCTCGCGCAGCGCGGTGCACAGCACGAAGCGCACGGCACGATCATCGTCGACCACCCAGATGCGCTGTGCGGCGGAGGAAGATTCAGACATCGCGCGGGGCCTCCTCGGCCGGGGCGGCGCCGTTGCCGATCGGCAGCAGCAGGGTAAACACGGTGTGGCCCGGGCGCGAGCGGTAGGTCAGCGTGCCGCGATGCTCGCGCGCCACCTGCTGGGCCAATGCCAGGCCGAGTCCAGTGCCTTCGGCGCGGCCACTGACCAGCGGCAGGAACAGGTGTTCGGCCAGTTCCTCGGGCACGCCACGGCCGTCGTCGGCGATTTCCAGGCGCAAGGCCAGCGTGTGCAGCTGTTCGGCGATGCGCACGCCATGCTCCACGCGGGTGCGCAGGGTGATGCTGCCGGCACCGGCCTGGATTGCATTGCGCACCAGGTTCCACACCGCCTGGGTGAGGCGGTCGGCGTCGCCGTGGAATTCGGGAATGCTGGGGTCGTAGTCGCGCTGCAGGCGTACCGCCCAGCCGGCCTCGTTCTCGGCCAGGCGCAGCACGCGCTCGAGCGCGGCATGGATGTTCAGTTCGGCGTGCGGTGCGGCCGGGGCCGGCGACAGCAGCTGGTCGAGCAGGCCGTTGAGACGTTCGATCTCCGAGCCGATCAGCTCGATCAGTTCGCGTTCGCTGGCGTCGCGCTGTGCGGCCCGGCGGGCCAGCAGCTGAGCCGCCCCCTTCAACCCGGCCAGCGGGTTGCGCAGCTCGTGGGCCAGGCCCTTCAGCGCCGCGCTGAGCGCGCTGGGCAGGGCCTGGGTCGGGTCCAGCCCGGGGAATTCATCGACCGGATGCGCCTCCAGCAACCAGCCGCCATCGTCGCGCCGGCTCATCCAGCCCTCGGCGAAGCGGGGCGCCTCGCCGGGCACCGCCAGCGCCAGCCGGTTCAGGCGCAGGCTGTCGCGCTCATCGCGTGCCAGGAAGTGGGCCAGGGCTTCGCCCTGCACTTCCAGTGCGGCCAGTGGCTGGCCCAGCAGCCGGCGACCGCTGACGCCCAGCCAGCGCCCGAAGGCCGGGTTGCAGCCGATGATGCGGCCATCGGCCCCGGCCCAGGCCAGCGGCGTGCCCAGGGCTTCAAGGGTCGGCGGCGGTGCGGGGTCGGACATTGCACCAATGTAGTGCAAAACGCGGGGTTCGGGGTCAGAGCCCTTTCCTCGCGGAAAGGGATCTGACCCCATGCGCTACGGGTTCCGGGGTCGGATCCCTGTCCGCCAGAAAAGGGCTCTGCCCCCTGCTGCAGGTCGAGCAAGCTCGACCATTACCAGATGCGTGGCCGGCTACAGCTTCATGTTGAGGCCGACGAACACGCTGCGGCCCGGCGCCGGCGAGAACATGGGGCGGGCGCTGTCCCAGAAGAAGCTGTCGTACCAGGCGTAGGCGTACTCGCGGCCGGTAACGTTCTTCAGCTGCAGGTCCACGCTGAAACGCGGGGTGAGCTGGTAGGCCGCGCTGAGGTCGAGCACGGCGAAGCCTCCGAACTTGCCGGCCACGTTGCGCTCCTCAAGGTAGTAGTCGCCCTGTGCACGCGCCTGCAGGCCCAGCCGCAGCGCATCCGTGGCGCGGTAGTCCACGCCCAGATTGCTGATGTGGCGCGGGGTGGCGGCCACTTCCCGGCCCTGCAGGGAAATGCTGGCATCGCGGTCGTCGCGGGTGATCTTCGCTTCCTGGTAGGCGTGCGACGCCCATACCGTCCAGTCGTCGCCCAGCTGCAGGCTCAGCTGCGCATCCACGCCGCGCCGGCGGGTCTTGCCCAGGGTGACCGTGGTGCCGGTGGCCGGCATGTTGGACACCTCGTTTTCCGCGTCCTGCTGCCACACCGCCAGGCGTGCCTGGCTGCCGGCAAACGGCTGGAATTTCAGGCCCAGCTCCATGCCGGTGTTGGTGGACGGCTGCATCGGTGCCTGTCCCGGGGTGAGGTAGGCCGGTGCGGTGGATCCGGTCAGCACCTGGAAGGTGCGGCCCCAGTTCGCGTAGACGTGGGTGGTCTGGCCCAGGCTGTGGATGATGCTCAGCTTGGGCTGGCCGATGCTGCCGTAATCCTGCAGCCGGGCGGTGATGCCGTTCATCAGGTGCGTGCGGCCACTGAAACGGTCGACCCGGTAGGCCGGCACGATCTTCCAGGCCTCGACCGGCTGGTAGATGGCCTGCACGTAGGCACCCCAGTTGTCGAAGCTGTGGCGATCGTTGTTCTGCACCCGCGCGGGCGGCTGGCTGAAATCAGTGGGTTCGGCGTAGGCGTAGCGCTCGCGGATGTAGCTGTTGTCCTGCTGCTCGTAGTTCAGGCCGCCCTCGACAGTAAGCGCGGGGCTGGCCTGCCAGGTCAGTGTGCTGAGCAGGCCATGCTGCCGCTCGTCCCACACGCGGCGCTGGCGCGGCAGGTTGCCGGTGGGCAGGTTGCTGAAGGTCACGCGGCGATCGTCTTCGTAGCGGTTGTAGTAGAGACGCGTGCCGAAGGTGAGTGCGTCGGACAGTTTCATGTCCAGGTGCGCAGCAAGCTGGCGCATGTCGCGGTCATCACCATCGTTGCCGTTGCGCAGCTCGCTGCCACGGCGGTGCGTGCGCAGTTCCTCGGCGGTCATGAAGCCGGGTTCGTCGGCTTCATGGTGGTAGGCGCGCGCGGTCAGGCCCACGCGCAGGCCGTCGTCCAGCGAGCCGAAGAACCACTTGCCGCCCAGTGAGTACTTCTTCGAGGTGTCGTGGTCGCGGTAGCCATCGCTGGCCTGGGTGCCAACGAAATAGTTCTGCGCGAAGCCATTGGCTTCGCGGCCAACCGCCAGCTGCGCATCACGGGTGTTGTAGCTGCCGTAGGCCAGGCGCGCATCGGTGTAGCTGCCACCCTGGCGCGTACCGAAGTTCACGTTGCCGCCGATGTTGTGCAGGCCATAGCGCGGGTCGTTGGTACCGCGCACCACTTCGATGTAGCTGATGTCCAGCGGGAACAGCATGTCGATGAAGCGCTGGTTGCCGCTGTTGACGTTGCTGGGGATGCCATCGATCAGCGTCTTGATGGCGTTGAGGTAGCCCTCGCCGTTGAAGGCGCGGAAGCTGACCTTGCCCGATTCGGCGCCCTGCCGGGTTTCGGTGAGCTGGATGCCGGGCATCTGCCCGAGCAGTTCCCAGCTGTGCGAGACGTTGCGGTTTTCGATCTGGTCTGCGCCCAGGACGTCCACCGAGGTCAGCACCTGGTGCGCACTGAGCTGGCCTTCGCCGTGCTGGTGTACCTGCACCTTGCCGAGGGTAAGCGCGGCGTCGGCCGACTGCGCGAAGGCTTCAGGGGCGAACGGTGCGGCCGCGAGGGCGGCCACCAGGGTGGGAGTCTTCATGGGAAGGGGCGGTTGCAGTGAAATGTAATCATATAACATTTCACATGCCCGCTTTTGCAGCGTCAAGCAAGGCTAGGCGCCACAAGGGCGGGTGCCGGGGGGATTACACCGGGTAACCGGTGGCTTCCCGTGCCTTCTTCCAGGCGGCTTCGAATTCACGCGCGGAGATTTCGTCGTCCTCGTCGAAATCCAGGAACGACACTGGCTGGTCGGCCAGCAGGAAGCGGTCGTCGCTGTGGGCGTGCTCGTCGGCCCAGACCATCTTGGTGCCGTAGATTTCCACCTGCCGCACGATCTTCTCGCCGCGCGCTTCCATCAGCACGTTGCCCTTGCCCAGGCCCGATTCGGCCCAGTGCTTGTAGTACTTCTTTGCGGCGGATCTCGCGCCGGATTTTGCGTTGTGCTTTGCGTAGGTCATTGCAGGAGCCCTGGCCGCAGGCGCGGCCGGAAAGTACGGAATGGCGCCATTATCAGGCATCCGGGGTCAGAGCCCTTTCCTTTGGAAGGGATCCGACCCTTGCCGGTTCAGTTCGGCAGGGGCACGCCCTTCGGCCACAGCATCCAGATGTTGCCCTTCTGCTTCATGTCGCCAGCCAGCTTGCCGGCGGCATCGCCGCTGCCCCAGTACAGGTCGGCGCGCACTTCGCCGGCGATGGCGCCGCCGGTGTCCTGCGCAGCCACCGGGCGCACCACCGGGGTGCCGTCCGGGCGCGTGGTGGACAGCCACAGCAGGCTGCCCAGTGGCACCACGGTGCGATCCACTGCCACGCTGTAGCCGGCGGTGAGCGGCACGTTCAGTGAACCCCGTGGCCCTTCCGGGCTGTCCGGGTTGCGCACGAAGAACACGTAGCTGGGATTGCTGCGCAGCAGTTCCGGTACGCGCGCGGGATGGGCCCGTGCCCAGGCGCGGATCGCGTCCATGGTGACGTCTTCCTTCTCCAGCTGGCCCTGGTCCACCAGCCAGCGACCTATGGCGCGGTACGGGTGGCCGTTCTGTTCCGCATAGGCCAGCCGCACCTGCTTGCCATCGGCCAGGCGCACGCGGCCGGACCCCTGGATCTGCAGCAGCTGCAGGTCCATCGGGTCGGTCAGCCACGCCAGCACCGGGGCCTTGGCGCCCTTGGCCGCGATGGTGCCGGCGTCGTCATAGGGCTTGAGCACCTTGCCTTCGACGCGACCACGCAGGCGCTTGCCCTTCAGTTCCGGGTAGAGGCTGTCCAGCTGCACCACGATCAGATCATCGGGCGTGCCGTACACCGGTACCGTCGCCTTGTCGGTGCGGGTCAGGCTGCCGGGGTAGATCGGCTCGTAGTAGCCGGTAATCAGCCCGTCGGCCTGGTGGCCGCCGGCACGCAGCGCGTAGGCATCGAGGTCGCGCTGCAGGAACTGGCGGATCGCAGCCGGGTCCTTGTCTGATACCGCGGCGGCGGTGACGCAGGGTTTGGCCCAGACAGCGTCGTTTTTCAGGCGGGCGCAGCTGCTGCGCCAAGCCACGAAGCCGGCCTGCAGATCGCTGTCCGAGACCGCTGGCAGGGCTTTCCAGTCGACCCTGGCGTAGGTGGCCGCCGGCGGCGTGGGAGGCGTGGGCGCTTCGGAACCCGTGCGGGGAGCGGTGGTAGCGCAACCGGCTAGCACCGCCGCTGCCAACAGGGTCCAGTGCTTGCGCTTGAAGAAGGTAGCGGAATCGATCATGCCGCCATGGTGGAGTGCCGGCCGCTGTGCGGCAACCCAGCGCGGGGTCAAGCGTTCATGCGCGGGGTCACGGCATCTGCAGCAGCAACGAATGCAGGATACGGGCGTCCTCGGCATCCAGCGTCTTCGGCAGATCGTCGCGGCCACGGAACCGGCGGTGGAAGGCGGCGACGGTGGCTTCGCGGTTGTCGAGCGGATAACCGAAGCGGGCCAGCGCATTCCACGCGTCGAAGCCTTCCGGTGCCGCGCCGTCGGCCGCGCGCGGCCACACGCCGAAGCCGGCCTCGGCCAACTGCTGCCATGGGAAGAAGCGGCTCGGATCCTGCTTGCGCGTCGGCGCCAGGTCGGCATGGCCGATCACCTGGCGCGGCGGAATGTTCAGGCGCGTGGTGAGATCGCGCAGCAGCACGATCAACGATTCGATCTGCGCTGCACTGAACGGGCTGCGGCCATCGTTGTCGAGCTCGATACCGATCGAAGCCGAGTTGAGATCGGTGATGGTGCCCCAGCGCCCGGCTCCGGCGTGCCAGGCGCGGCGCTCATCAGCGACCAGCTGGTAACGATGGCCATCGGCGCCGATCAGGTAGTGCGCACTGACCGGTCCACCACTGTTGGCGGTGCGCAACGTATGCAGGCTCTGCTGCACCGATTTCTGCTCGGTGTGGTGGATGACGATGATGACCGGCGTGCGCGCGTTCTGGTTGGGTGATGGCACCCAGGTGGCGAGCGGGTTGTGCTGCACGGGCGCGGTGGCGGTGCAGGCCGAAAGGGCCAGGGCCAGCAGTGTGGGAGCCAGGAGGCGGGGGCTGATCATGGGCGGATTGTAACGATGGCCGCGGCCATGGCGCGATCCTGCGTGCCAAACAGCTGTATCAGCGCCAGCAGCGGAGGCTCACTCAACTAGCCTGATGATGATCTGCTCCCCGGAAAAGCGCCTCACCCCGTCCAATATCTGCTTCCTCGGAATCTGGAGTTCAGATCGGCGTGCCGTTCAATTGACCCGCTAGTCACATGTTGGGGGGAACGTGATGTCGCTGCAACAATGACTAGGACGTTCCTTGCATCCAGCTCATCGGAGGCCGCATCTGCGTTGAGCTCCGCCCCTTCCACGCAACCAGAAGTGACCTCAATCTTCATCTTTTCACCGCACTTCCATCAAGCTCATCTGTTCTTCAACTTATTATTGACGTAATCCACAACGTACTCCTCAACCGGCTTGTCCGTACCCAGGTCAAACACCTCGCCCGAATCCCTATCGACCACAAACGGCGCATTTCCAGCCAACTGGGCAGAGAATTCACCGGTATCCAAGTACTCCACTGACTGGTAGCAAAAGTACCAGCCCTCAGAAAACTGCCCCCAGCTTGTTACTCGGAGAGGAATGTCCGAATCCTCAAGATATGCCACTGCCTTACGCATCGCATCTTCAAATTCAATCACTAGTTAGTCCTCATCAGATGAACATCTTTGAACTTTGAAAAATCAACAACCTTGCCCGTTTGACCATCCAGGAATCTCACCACTCCGCCTTGATTAACCACGTTGAAGACGTGTCCTGGCGGACCAGATGGATACGTACCGTATACGATGCCACGAGCACCATTGCCGGCACCAGCCATCTGGGAAATCACCCCTTGCTGCGTCGTTGCCGCACCAAAACGCCCTCCGAACTGTGTTTCAAGCACCCGTATGGAAACGCCCTTGGTGCTATAGATCGGCAAGGCCGACGCGGGATTTCCGGCGAGAAGCGAATCCGTAGCAATCGCACAGTTCACACAGTTGTGAGTCCTTCCGGCCGCCGGGAAGCCGGGATTTACGTTCCTGATTGATCCTGCGACATCTTCACCCACCCCGGCCACTCGACCAGTACTTCCCTTTACTCCCACAGAACTGGTGATCAGCGATATCGCCATATCGCGCCAATACTCACCGCTGGTGAATATATTGGACAGATCTCCAAACGCCTGACCGACCTGGCCTCTCAATCCGTGCGTAAAGTAGGATCCCAAGTCCAGAGCATAACCAGGTGCCATACCCCAAAGTGGCGGAGGCAGTCCAGATGCAACGAAGTCGTTGTACTCATCCTTCTGCATGATGAGCCGAGGAGTTCCGTCGGACTCCGTCAGAGTAAAGCTGACCGTCTCACCGGTTTCCTTGTTTTGATTGGCGATGACCTTGTAGGCGACCTCATCGCTGCTATCGGAAATGACAACCGCTGTGGTGTTGTCCGACATCTCAAGAATGGTGGAACAACCTCGTACTGCAGGATTTGACTTGCAGACGTCCAGAGCTTCCAGGTACTGGTCCCAATGCATCTGACGATTGAACTGATCTCCCAGCAGCGCCGTGCCCGCACCATCGGTACCACCCACGACCCCGCCCAGCGCAGCACTGGCGAGTTCGATCAAGCTGTTGAACTCACCACTTCGCGGATCCATGCCCTGACCTGTGAGGAAACGCGTCATTGCCTCCTTGGCCAGCGCGGCACCGGTGGCACCCGCAGCGGCGCCACTAATATCGCCGCCACTCAATGCCGCAACGGCAGCGCCTGTCAGGCCATGCAGCAAGACCTTGTTGCGCCCGCTTTCACCCCACTCGCTGATCCGCCGCAGCGCGTCGGCCTCGGCCTCGGCATCACCATTGGCGCGCGCAACTTCCAGGTCCACCTTGGCCTGGGCACTCTTCTTGGAGGCCAGATTGCCAACGGCCTTGAAACCGATCTCTCCCAGGATCTGCGTGAGTTCCTGCCGCTCCTGAACCTTCTTCTCGTCAAAGATGGGCGCAAACCCGTTGGCGTTGTCCAGACTGGTTACGCCGCGCTGCAGGTCTGCCAGCGTGCTGCTGTCTCCGTTTCTAATATCGATCGTGCCGTCGGCTACGCCGCTCCGCGTGGTGGTGCTCCTGCTGTCACCCGTTGGCATGCCTGGCATCACCGACGGGTTGAAATTGAACCCGTCTGAGGGACTCCCACCGCCGCTGGTACCGCCACTGATCGATGCAGAAAGGAACTCCGCTCGATTGTTTAGATCCTCAACCGTCAAGCTACCCGTCGACAGTAGATTCTTCGAGGAATCCGCGGTACTTGCGATGACGGCCCCGACCAGATGCGTGTTGCCCCCCACCTGCAACTGGAAGCCCCCGTCGCCAGCGGCGATTCCCGTCTGCTCACGGACGCTACGGTAGTCACTGTCAATCAAGGCGGCACTGCCGCTGGCACTACCCTCGAAGCCATAGCCAATCGTGGCTTCACCTTTCGCCGCAAGCTGCTGACTCTTGTATCTATCCGTGTCCTGCTCTGTGCGCACCGTCAGATTGCCCGCAACCTGGCCAATCACCTGGTTGGCAACCAGCTGTGCGCCCTGCAGAGTCGTGTCTCCACCACTCGCAAACGTAAGGCGATCCCCGGCCTTGATGATACTTTCGTTGTGGACGGTGCCGTTCCCGTCGGCCTTGCCACGCGCGGCATTGGCGCCAACATAGACACCGATCGCTGCACCACCGCCGCTGCTTCCACTGATCGCAACACCGATCTCTCCACCCTGGGACTGGTTTCTGCTGTCCTGGGCATAGCGATCCTCGCTGCTTCTGATCATCAGATCCTTGGCCGCCGCAAGATCTACGTTGCGACCCGACACGTTACTGCCCACCACGGTCAGATCACCGCCCGTGGCTGCGATCACCACATCGCCATCACTGTGCAATGTGCTGCCACGATGGGTCGTCTGCTCCATCGTCGTTTCCGACTGGGATCGCTGGGTTCCTGCGGTCACCCGGACGTTCAATCCGGCGCCGCCACCGCCATCGCCCGACTGCTGCCCCGCAGCCTGGGCCACCGCGATTGCACCCTGCGCCGCCTTGTACGCATAGAGCGCCTTGAGGCGATCGTCCTCGACCTCGTCTGCGCGCTTGGCGAAGGCGTACACGGCGCGTGCACTTTGAATCGTATCAACGGTCGCACCGCCCACAGCAACATTCAGACCGGACTGCCTGAAGTAGTTCCTGTCGTTGTACTCCGAGTGCTGTTCTGCTGAATCGATACGTACATTCTTGCCAAGCAACGTCATTCCGTTCTTGGAGAGAACATCGGACCCGCCGATGTGCAGTGTTTCTCCCGCTGTTAGTGTCACGCTTCCCAGCGCGCTGCCGACGATGCTTCCTTCCGCGATCGTCTCGGTCAGGGAACTGCTGTTGCCGCTGCTTCGGCTGCCGAAGGTAACCCCGAAGCTGCCATTCATCCCCCCAAGTAGCCCGGACTTCTTGCGATCGCTACTGTGCTGTTCGGAATGACTGGACTCCGCAGCAACAATACTGAGATTGCCCTTGGCAGCCATCACTACGTCGCCAGTGGCCGCAATCTTGGCGCTCTCGGCTGTGATGTCACGACCTGCGCCGATGCTGATCCGATCACCCGACAAAACCGTGCCAATGGCCAGGATGTCTTGGGCCGCATCGTGCGTTGCGGTACGCGTAGTGGACGTGAGCCCACGCTTCTTGCGCTCGGTGTCTTGCTCCCAGGTATGCTCTTCCTGCGCGGATGTCAGATTCACATCGCGGCCAGCACCAATACTGATCGCGTCCTGTTCGCTTCGTACCTCCGCGGCTACCAGGTTCACATCGCGACCTGCACTGAGTGCGATTCCGCCGTCAGCAGACAGCTGGCTGCCGCGCACGGTCTCATCACTCTGGCTGATCTGCAGCGAGCTGCGCTTGCCACCTGCATTGAAGTCACTGCTGCGGCTGTCCACCAGCACCTGGCTGTTGATGTCCCCACCGGCCTGCAGGGCCATGCCGCCATCGGCCTTGATGCGGGTTGCAGCCAGGTTGATGTCCTTGCCCGCTGCCAGCACCACATCGCCAGCGCCTTCAATCGAAGACACCGCATGCGTGGTCTGGCTGTTGCTGGTGTGATTGCGGTTGTCGTGGTTCAGCGCGCTGCTCTGGCCCAGCGTCTGCGCACCCAGGTCCAGGGTGCCGCCAGCAACCAGCTGGGTGATGCCATCCTTCCCGGCATTGCGGATCTCCGCCGCCTTGAGGCCGATGTCACCGCCGGCCACCACCGACAGCACGCCGTCGCCGCTGGGATTGGTGACATACAGGCCAGCCACGCGATCGAGCGTGGTCTTCTGCTGTGACAGGCGATCGCCCTGGTCCTTCCATTCCGTGGTAGTCGAAGCCACGGTGATGTTGCCGCCGGCCTTCAGTGCGAGCGCATCGGTAGCCTTGACGGTACTGCCGATGATGTCGATGTCCTGCCGCGCTGACAGGCCCACCTGGGCACCGCTGATCTGGCCGCCGGACAGGTTGCGGATGTTGCCGGCATCGATGCTGACCAGCTGCCGGCCGGCGATCGTGCCGCTGTTGACCAGGTCACCGCGCAGCTTGACGTCCACCTCCGCGCCGGCCAGCAATGCGCCATCGTTGCCAAGGTCGCCCGGCAGCACCCGCAGGTAGACCTGCGGGACCAGCGCGCGAACCACCGAGCCATCGGCCAGGGTGACGTCCTTTTCCACCAGCCAGACGATGTCGCTGGTCAGGCGTGCCATCTGCTCGGCGGTGAGCGCTACGCCGGGGCGCAGGCCCCATTCGCTCGCCACCGTGGCACCGGCCTCCAGCAGCGCGCGGTACTGCTCCTCGTCGCTGGCGTGGCCGCTAAGGAAGCGGCGGCCGGTGAGTTCTCCGATCTGCTCGCGCACCAGCTTCTGCTCGTAGAAGCCATCACCCAGACGTTTCTGCGTCTGCGCGGGATCGAAGCCTGCGCGCTGCAGAAGGTAGTCCGAGCTGAGCCAATCACGATAGCTGGTAAAGCGCGGGTCGGTTTCCACGATGTGGTTGCCACGGTTGGCATCCACATTGAACAGGCTGGCGGTGGGCGCACTGGCATTCGGGTTGGTGGTGACCACCACGCGCGGATCAGCACCGGTTGTCGTTGTGGCCTGCTTGCCATCCACCGCGGCATTGCCACCACTACCGGCATGCTCTCCGGCGCGCACCGCCGCCGGGCCGTTGGCATTGGCCTGCCCGGCCTGGGTGGCACTGATGTCCTGGGCCGTGCCAGCGCCCGCCCCGGCATTGCCGGCCTGGCCGGGGCCCTGGGCACCCGCCGCGTCTGCCCGCACGCCGTCGGCCTGCGCTACCGCCTGCTGATGGCCGCCGTTGGCCCCGTGCGCCGCGCCAGCGGTGCCCGGCCCCTGCGCGTCCACGCTGCCCGCACCCTGCCCCGTGCTCTGGCCGGGCCCCTGCACGCTGCCCGCGCCGGGACCGACCGCACCTGCACCGCGGCCGTTGGTATCCACCTGCGCGGTGCCCTTGCCACCACCGGCGTTGGGGTTGCTGCCCCCGGTGTTGTCGTTGCGCAGGTTGCCGACATCGATGGTGAGCTTGCCACCGGCGGTTATCGACGAACCCAGCGCGCCGGTCTTCTCGGTGATCGGTGCCGCCTTCCAGCGGCTGGAGGAGCCACCGTAGGTGATGGACACGTTGTCGAAGGTGCTGGTGCGGGTCAGCTGCTCGGCCGCATTGATCACCTCGGATTGATCGCGATTCAGGCCGACGATGGCCAGGTCGCGACCCGCAGCGATGTTGGCGAAACGGTTCTCCAGCCGGTCGGTGCTGATCCGCATGTTGCCGCCCGCATTGATCACGGCGTTGTTGCCTGCCGAGACCACCACGTCTTCCACGGTGGTGCGGGTGGCAATACGGGTCTTCTCGTTGCCGCTGGTCTCCTGCGGGTGGCGCTGCATGTTGATCAGCGTCGCGTCCGGATTGTCATAGTCCGGATAAGTGATGAGCTGCACGCAGGTGGTGGTGCAGGTGCCGTAGGCGTTGTTGTACCGGAGGGTATCGGTCACGTACTCGATCGGCGGCGAACCGGCCCCGCGGACGGACAGGTCGCGGAAGGGATCTTCCGCGCCCGCGCCGAGCTGGTCGGGATTGTTGCGGTTGTCGGCACGGCCGACGTAATAGATCGTGACGGTGCCGTCCTGCACGTTGAGGCGTTCGCGTGAAGCGCGCGCACCATATGCGCCGCCGCGGGCAAAGGCATAGGCGCTGGTGTTGCTGGTCAGCCGGATGACCGCCTTGCGGATCTGCTGGCCATCCGGGGTGACGTAGGGGGTGTCTTCCAGGATGTCCGACGGATCAAGGTAGTAGATCTCGTACGGCTGGTAGTTCGAGGTTGCCCTAAAATCGCGGTTGTTGTTGTTGGCGTTCTTGAACCAGCCGGGCTGCTCCAGCCGGACCGGCGCGTGCACGGTGGTGACCTTCTCCACGACTACGTTCTCGCGGATGTTGTTCACTGCCAGCGCGGACAGATCCAGGTTGCCGCTGACCTCGATGGTGGAGCCGATGTTGTCCACCCGCTGCGCGCTGCCTACTGCGGCCAGGCCGTTCAGGGAGCCGCCGATGGCGGCGTCGCCATCGCTGAAGATCAGGCTCTTGCCGCTGTTGGTCAGCGTGCCGACGCCGAGGTCCAGGCGCTGGCGCGCGGCGATGGTGCCTGCACGGTCCACGCCACCGATGTTGGCCGCCACGTTGTTGAGCGAGCCCGCCTGGATGGCGACGCGGTCACCGTAGATGCGGCCGCTGCCGATGTTGTCGACGGTCGCGGCGGTGATATGGGTGACGTTGCCGTCCAGCAGGCCGTAGTTGACCAGTGCGCCGCCCGCTGCAAGGCGGGTCAGGCCGATGCTGCTGATCTCGCCGGTGGACGCATTGGTGATGTTGCCCGCATTGATGTTGACGTTGGCGCCGGCCAGCTTGCCGGTGTTGTCCAGGTTGCCCTGGATGGACAGGCTCAGCGTGCCGTTGGCCACCATCTCGCCACGGTTGGTGTGGCTCTGTCCCAGCTCCAGGGTCATGTCACCCTGCGACATCAGCCGGCCGTCACCGATGATCTCGCGGGTGCGGAGGGTCTGCTGCCTGCCGGCCACCAGGGTGCCGCCGCTGTTGACCAGGGTATCGGCGCGGACATCGGAGCCCAGGGCCGCCGACACCAGGCCACCGCTGTTGTCCAGGCGCTGGTTCACCTGCAGCACGAGGTTGTCCGCAATCACCTGGCCGTTCTGGTTGTCCAGGTTGCTGGTGGTTACCTGCAGGGTCTTGCCCTGCAGCCCCAGTGCAGGACCATTGCCCGGGCTGAGCGTATTGCGGTTGTCGACGTGGCTGGCCTGCAGGTCGAGGCGGCCGGTTGCGGCCACCAGGCCGCCACTGTTGAGCAGCGCGCCCTGCAAGCCGATATCGGCGTTGCCACCGGCGGTCACGCTGCCACCGCTGTTGGCCAGCTGCTGCGCGCGCAGCAGCAGGTCGGCCGCACTCACCAGCGAGCCACCGCCACTGTTGTCGATGTTGATGGCCTGCACGTCGGCGCCGGACTTGGCGGACACGGCGCCGCCACGGTTGTCGAGATCGCCGCTGCGGATCTGCAGCGTGCCGCTGCTGACGATGCCGTTGCCATTGGAACCGGCATTGGTCAGCCGCTGTCCTCCAGTGTTGATGCTGAGCGCCGCCGCCGATTGCAACAACCCGCCGGTATTGTCCAGCGCACCACTGCGCAGCTCCGCATTTCCGGAAAGGCTGGCAATGATGCCGCTGCGGTTGTCCAGCGCCTGGCCGCGGGTATCCAGCTGCAGGTCGTTGGCGATGATCCGGCCACTGGTGTTGTTCAGGCCGCTGGCCGAGACCTGCAGGTGCTTGCCGGCCTGGACCAGGCCAGCCTGGTTGCGCAGCACTTCACCGCTGGTCAGCTGCATGTCCTGACCAGCCGCCACGGTGCCACCGTCGTTGTTGATGGACTGTGCCTCGGCCAGCAGCGTGCCTCCGGCGGACAGGGTGCCCTTGTCGCTGTTCTCGAGCAGG
Organism: Stenotrophomonas sp. YJH_SMC_10; assembly: GCF_059371555.1. Classification (NCBI taxonomy): domain Bacteria; kingdom Pseudomonadati; phylum Pseudomonadota; class Gammaproteobacteria; order Lysobacterales; family Lysobacteraceae; genus Stenotrophomonas; species Stenotrophomonas sp. YJH_SMC_10. The sequence continues at coordinate 17,381 of NZ_JCAFUS010000016.1, forward strand.
CCGTCGACGCGCACGGTCAACGTGCTGGTGCCATCGCTGTGCACGGTGCCGCCGCGATTGTCGAACGCGCCTGCTGTGAGGGTGGCGTCTCCTGTGGTCAGGATGCGGCCGCCGCGATTCTCCAGCGCACGGGTGATCGCCAGGGTGCTGCCACCGCCGCCGGCAGCCTGGATCGTGCCCCGGTTGTTGAGCAGCTGCGCGCTGCGCAGATCCAGCGTGCCATTGCCGGCAAGCGTGCCACCGGTGTTGTCCAGCCTTTCGCGCGCGGACACCTTCAAGGCATCGCGACCGGAGGCGATGATCGAACCGCCCGCGTTGAGCAGCGTGCCGGTATCCACGGCGATGCGGGCAGCCGACAGCGTGCCGTCACTCAGGTCGGTGGTTTCACCGGTCAACTGCAGGGCGCCATTGCTGAGCAGCTTGCCGCCCTGGCCATTCAAGGTGTGCGCGTTGATGGCCAGCGTGCCGGTACCGGCCTGCTGCACGGTGCCGCCAGCATTGCCGAACACTGCGCTGGTCAGGGCCAAGTCGCCATTGCTGGCGATCAGACCGTTGCCGCCATTGTCCAGTGAGGTGGTGGCCTGCACGCTGCTGGCCTGCGTGCCCGTCGCCAGCAGCTTGCCGTTCTGGTTGTCGAAGCGGTCGGCATTGATGTTGAAGTGATCGGCACTGAGCGTGGCGCCGCGATGGTCCACAGTCATCGCATCCAGCTGCAATGCGCCTGCCGTGGCGATGCTTCCGGCAGCTCCATCCAGCTGGTTGGCCTGCACGGTCAACACGCCCTTGCCTGCATGGACGATGCTGCCCGCAGCGTTCACCAGCTGCCCGGCATCGAGACGCAGGTTGCCGGCATTGCTGGCGAGGGTGCCGCCGCCGTTGTTGAATCGGCCGGTGACGGTGACCCGGCTGTCGGACGTACCTGCCGAGCTCAACGTGCCGCCCGCATTCGACAGCGAACTGGCGCTGATCTGCTGCGCGCCGTTGGCGGCAATGGTGCCGCCGTCATTGCCCAGCGCGCCGCGCACCTGCAGCGACATCGCCTGGTTGCCGGTGGCGTTCAGCGTACCGCCCGTGTTGTCGAGCTGGCCGACCTCGATGCTGACCTGCTGCGCGGCCGTGGTGCCCGCACTCAGATCGACGGTCTCGCCCTTCAGCTGCAGCTCGCCGTTGCTCACGATACGGCCGGCGTGGCCCTGCAGCGTAGTGGCATCGATCTGCAGCAGGCCGTCACCCGCCTGCTCGATGCTGCCGCTGCGGTTGTCCAGCGAAGCCGCCGACACCTGCATGCCCGCGCCACTGGCAATCACGCCCTTGTTGCTGTTGTCGAGCAGGCCATCGGCCTTGACCACCAGCCGTTCAGCGCTGTGCAGCACACCGCCCTGATTGTCGATGCTGCCGGAAGCGATGCCGAGCCCACCGTTGGCCAGGATGCGGCCACCGCGGTTGTTGAGGTCCTGGCCGATGCTCAGCTGGCTGGCCGCTGTACCCGCGGACTGCAGCGTGCCGCCGGCGTTGACCAGCACGGCGCTGCGCAGATCCAGGCCGCCGTTGCTGGACACCGTACCGCCGCTGTTGTCGATGCGTTCGCGTGCGCTCAGCCGCAGCATGTCACTGCCGGTCGCGGTCAGCGTGCCGCCGGCGGTGATCAGGGTGCCGGTCTCCACCTCGATCCGCTTGGCCGAGGTGACACCCGCCCGCAGGTCGGTGGTGGTGCCCTTGAGCAGCAGGCCGCCATTGCTGACCAGCGTGCCGCCCGTGCCGTTGAGCGTTCCGGCGTTGATCGACAGCACGCCTTCGCCGGCGTGCTGCACGGTACCGCCGGCATTGCCTAACACCGCCGCCTGGACATCCAGGTCGCCATTGCTGGCCAGCAGGCCACCCTCGCCGTTGTCCAGCGTGCCGGCCACCTCGATCCGGCTGCCCTCGGCACCGGTTGCGATGACCTTGCCGGCCCGGTTGTCGAACGACTGTGCGTCCAGCGCGATGCGCTCGGCCTGCAGGGTGGCGCCGCGATGGTCGACGCTGACCGCCTGCAGGGTGATGCCCCCTGCGCTGGCAATGGTGCCGCCCTGGCCATCCAGTTGCCCGGTACGCAGCAGCAGGCCCTGCGTGCCGGCATGGCTGAGCGTGCCCTTGACGTTGGCCATGCTGCCGGCGTCGATCTTCAGCGCCGCACCATTGCTGGCCAGCGTGCCGTTGCTGTTGTCGAACAGGCCATTGACGCGCAGCTCAGTGGACGCGCTGCCGGCCGAACTGAGCGTGCCGCCACGGTTGGAGAGCTCACCGGCTTCAATGTGCTGCGCACCGTTGCTGGCGATGGTGCCCGCGTCGTTGGCCAGCCGGCCGCTTACTTGCAATGCCAGCGTTCCGCTGCCGGTTGCACGCAGCGCGCCTGCACTGTTGTCCAGGCTGTCGGCCACGATATCGAGCTGCTCGGCCGCCACGCTGCCGCCGCGGAGATCCAATGAACCGCCCTGCAGAGACAGCGCGCGGGCAGCACCGATGCTGCCGCCCTGGCCCGACAGCATCTGCGCGTCGATGCGCAGGTTGCCGTTGGCGGAGATCGAGCCGCTGCGGTTCTCCAGCTGCGCGGCACGGATTGCGGATGCAGCGTCACCGGCGGCGATCAACTTGCCGTGGTCGTTGACGAAGCGGCCTGCGTGCACGTCGACGGCGCCATTGCTGCCCAGCGTTCCGCCGGTATTGTCGAGCAGGCTGCGGGCCTGCAACTGGAGCACCTGGCTGCCGAGCGCGCTCAGATTGCCGCCCGCGGTGATCACGCTGTCACCGGCGATGCTGATGCGTTGCGCCGTCGTGGTGCCATCGCGCAGATCGAGGGTGTCGCCCTGCAGGTCCAGCGAACCGTTGCTGAGCAGGGTGCCACCGGCGCCGGTCAGGTCCTGCGTGGTGATGACCAGGCTGCCGGAACCGGCCTGCTGCACGGTCCCTCCGGCGTTGCCGAAGGTGCGCGCATGGACGTCCAGGTTGCCGTTGCTGGCGAGCGTGCCGCCATTACCGTTGTCCAGCGTGCCCTGCACGCGCAGCGTGTTGCCGCCGGTGCCGGTGGCGATGATGCGCCCACCGCGATTGTCCAACCCGGTCGCCGTGATATCCAGCTGTGCGGCAGCCAGCGATGCGTCCTGGTGGTCGACCTCGGCCGCAGTGAGCTGCAGGGCGCCAGCAGTGGCAATCTGTCCCTTCGCCCCGTCCAGGCGCCCGGTATCGATGACCAGGCCGGCGCTGCCCGCATGGCTGAGGGTACCGCCGGCATTGACCAGCGCGCCGCTCTTCAGCTGCAGATTGGCCGCGTTGCTGGCGATGCTGCCGCCACTGTTATCGAGCGTGCCGTCGACCCGGATCTGCGACGCTGCAGTACCCGCCGAAGTGAGCGCACCGCCGCGGTTGGACAGCGCGCCCGCCTGGATCTGCTGCGCGCCATTGGCGCTGATGCTGCCGCCGTCGTTGCGCAGCAGGCCCTGCACCTGCAACTGCATCGCGTTGTTGCCCAGGGACAACAGGCTGCCGCCGCTGGTGTCCAGGCCCGTGGCCGTGATCTTCACGTCACGGGCGCGGGTGTTGCCCTTCTGCAGGTCCAGCTGCTGCCCGCTCAACTGCAGCTGGCCGTTGCTGGCGATGCTGCCGCCAGCCCCCTGCACGGTGATCGCCTCGATCTGCAGCGTGCCGGTGCCGGCATGGTCGATGCTGCCGCCCTCGTTCAGCAGCCCATCGGCCTTGATGTCCAGATCGCCATTGCCGGACAGCAGGCCGCGCTGGTTCTGCAACCGCTGGCTAGCATGGATGCGGCTGGTGCCAGTGCCTGCGGCGATCAGTTTGCCGCCATCGTTGATGAGGATGCCACTGTTGATGTCCAGCGCACCATTGGCGCCAACGGTGCCGCCGCTGTTGTCCAGGGTGCGCGATACCTGCAGCTGCAGCGCGTCGCCGCCCGTCGAGGTCAGCGTGCCACCGGCGGTGGTCAGGTCGCCGGCACGTACATCGATGCGCTGCGCGGCGGTGGTGCCGTTGCGCAGGTTCAGGGTATCGCCGTGCAGCTGCAGGGTGCCGTTGCTGAGAACAGTGCCGCCCTGGCCCTGCAGGTTGGCGGTGGCAATGCGGAGGTTGCCGGCGCCCGCCTGCTGCACGGTACCGGCAGCATTGCCGAAGGACGCCGCGTCGATCTGCAGGTCGGCATTGCTGGCCAGCAGGCCACCGTCGCTGTTGTCCAGGTGATTGCGGACATTGAGCGTACTGGCCTGCAGCCCGGTGGACAGCACGCGGCCGCCACGGTTGTCGAAGTCCTGTGCGGTCAGCTCGAGCTGACGGGCGACCAGCTGCGCGCCGCGGTGGTCGGCACGGCCCAGCAGCAGGTCTGCCGCGCCTGCGGTGGCGATGCTGCCCTGCACACCGTCCAGTACCCCCGCACGCAGCAACAGCCCTTCACTGCCAGCGTGGCTGATCCCACCTCGCGTGTTGACCAGGGTGCCGATGTCCAGACCCAGGCGCGTGGCATTGCTGGAGATGCTGCCCTCGCTGTTGTCGAGCTGGCCAATCGTCCAGGTCGTCCCGGCGCTGCCACCGTGGGCGAGGCTGCCGCCGCGATTGATCGCCGACATCGCCTTCAACTCGAAGCCACGGGCGAAGGTCATGCGGCCGCCGCTGTTGTCCAGCTGTTGCACCTGCGCGCTGGCCGCGCCCTGGACCTGCAGGGTGCCACGCATGTTGCGCAGCGCCTGTCCCTGTACCTGCAGGGTGCTTGCGCCCAGGGTGCCGTCGCTGTTGTCCAGGCTGTTGCGGGCGCTGAGCTGCAGGTCGCCACTGGCTTCGATGCGGCCGCCGTCGTTGCCCAGCGTTCCGGCGATGTTGAGCACACCGGCCGCCAGCGGCGGAAGCGGCGTGACCGGCGGGGTGCCGGTGCCAGCAGAGCCGGTGCCCGGAGTACCCGTGCCTGGCGTGCCGGTACCCGGGCTGCCCGTACCCGGTGTCCCGGTTGCCGGTGTACCCGTGCCAGGCGGGGTACCGGTGCTGGTACCCGGCGGCGCACTGGCCACGTTGCCGATACGGCCCTGCAGATTGCTGACGTCGGCCGCCTGCAGCTGCAGCACCTGCGCGCCAAGCTGTTCGATGCTGCCGCCACGATTGCGCAGTGCATCGGCATTCACTTCGATGCGCCGCGCGTTGAGGGTGCCGCCGCTGTTGTCGACATCCGCAGGGGTCTGCAGGCGCAGCTCGCGCTCGGCACTGAGCGTGCCGGCATTGGCGATGCCCGCGCTGGCATCGATGCGCAGGTCCTGTTGCGCATGCATCGCGCCGGTGTTCTGCAGCCGGCCGTCGGCAGTGACGACCAGCTCGCCGGCCTGCGCGCCGATCTTGCCGGCGTTGCTCACGCCCAGGCCGTGTTCGTTGCCGACCAGCCAGATGCGATTGGCGTACATGCCGCCCAGCGCGCCCACATCCAGCGCGAAGGTGGGCGCCGCGGATGCAGGACTCTGCAGCTGCACGCTGCTGTGGTCAGCGCTGACCACGTTGCTGCCCAGGCTGGCCTGCAGCTGGTTGGCCCAGATGCCGGCGTTGACCTGCAGCGAACGGGTGATGATGTCGGTGTAGTCGGCGCGACTGGTATCCAGGCCTGCGCCACCGATACCGATGCTGCCACCTTCCACGCGGTACCCGTCCAGCACGCCCTGGGTGACGATCGGCGTACCGGTGGTGAGGGTCACCCGGCTGGCATTGAGGAAGCCCGCGCCATTGACCTGGATGCCGGCCGGGTTGGCGATGACCACCTGCGCCCGCGCACCCGCCACTTCCACGTAGCCATTGAGGTGGCTCGGATTGCTGCTGTTGATCTCGTTGAGGATGACGCGCGCGCTACCGGTGGCCAGCCACGGATTGCCCTGCACCCAGCCGCCCAGCTGGGTCTGCACCTCACCGCGCGAGTTGTTGAGGATGACGCCCTGCTGGCCGACGTCGAACTGCTGGTAGGTATTGCGCGACACGCCGCCAGCGCTGGGCGTGGTGATGTTGACCTGGGGCGTGCCGTTGGCCGAGGTGATCACCGTCGGGCGCTGGTTCGCCGGCGCGCCGGGGTCTGCGGCAATTCGGCCCGGGTCGGCCGGCGCCTGCTGCGCGGACAACGGCTGCACCAGACCCACCCACCCCAGCATCAGCCACAGCGCGAAACTGATCGGACGCAGCGTGCCAACCGTACGGCCTTCCCGGTTGTCGGCACCGCCGTGCGCGGCGTTGGCCAGCTCGGACGCCACCTGCATGACCCCGAGCGTACGGTTGAAGACCAGACGGTAGACTTTGTTCACGGCGCTGATTCCTTTCGGTGCTGTTGGGTTGTATGCGCAGCAGGCTGCGCGGTACCACATCGTGTTGGCCGCGCAGCGGACTGCGCAGGCCGGTCATGTGCAGGTGTCAGAACGAGACGCCCACGTTCATTCCGAACGTGGTGTAGGCGGTCTGGAAACCACGTGGCTTGGACAGCGGGCTGCCGACGAACGCATCCCAGTTGATGTGGCGGGTGCCACCGCGAAGTCCGAGCGCGGTACCGGTGAGCCGGTTGCCCAGCAATCGCGCCGTGGACGGGCCGGCAACACGCCCGTGATCAACGGCAACGTAGGCCTCCACGCCGCCGCCCAGGGGCACGCCCACTTCATTGCGCAGCAACCAGCCACGCTCACCGGTCAGCGACATTTCGCCATCAAAGCCACGCACGGTGTAGCGGCCACCAATGGAGAACCGGTCCTGCGGCACCAATGGCGAGCGGTTCCACTGCGCGCGCCAGCTGCCGATGTAGCGCAGGCTCTGCTTGCCCCACTGAAGGGGCAGGACCAGCTGCGCGTCCGCGGTATAGATGCGGCCATGCGCCGTGCCTTCGCCAAAGGCCTCTTCCGGTGCACGCAACGCGTTGAAGGCACCGGTACCCTTGCGGTACGCCAGGTTCACATCCAGCGTCGCCTTGCCGATGAAGTGACGGTGGCCCAGGCCCAGCTCCCAGCCGGCCATGCGGCGGCGCTGCACTTCGATCTCGGTGTCGTTGATGAAGTTGTCCGATTCGCGATACCAGCCACGCGCGTACATGCTGGTCTTGGCGTGCGCATTGCGGAACAGCATGCGGGTCAAGCGCAGTTCCGCATTGCGGCTGGAGCCGCTGTAGACGTAGTTCTCGAACGCACCGGCAACGGTCTGCTCATAGTCGTACTTGCTGGCATTGGCGCCCAGCAACCAACCGCCCAGCGGCAGGCTGTAGTGCGCCGCCCAGCTGTCGGTGCCACGTTCGCTGCCATTGAACACCGATCTGCCCACGTTGATGTAGAACAGATCGCTCAGGCCCGCAGGGTTGTCCACCGACACCGTGGCACCGGCCTGCATCTTGCCCGTGCTCTGGCTGCCGGCATCGTCCAGGGTCAGATTGACCCGTACCGGGCGCGCCTGCTTCCAGCTGATCACCAGGTCGCTTTCGCCGGGTTTGGCGGCCGCGCCGTCGGCTGGTGGCGCGATCTGTATGTCCACCGAGGCGGTCGGCACGCGTTGCAGGTTCTCCAGCGCCTGCTCGATGTCACGCAGGTTCAGCACCTCGCCGCGCGTCACCGGCATCGCGTTCCAGAGGGCGGGGGTGCGGCCTTTTCCATCGGCGAAGCGGATGGCGTTGACGCGCCCTGGCACGACCGTGAGCGTCAGGATGCCGGCCTTCAGGTCCTGCGGTGCGGCCAGGATGCGGGTGGTGACGTAGCCGCGCTCGATGATCGCGTTCTGAACGCGCTTCATCACGACGTCCACGCCGCCCGTGCCCAAGCAGCGCCCGGTGGCGGGATCGCTGCGAGGATCAGCTGCCGCCAGCGCCCAGCGGAAGCGGTCCGCAAGATCCCCCTGCAGCGCGATGGCGTTGATGGTGAAGCACGGTGACTCCTCCATCGGCAGGTGGCCGAGGTCTTCGGTAGCCGGCTGCAGGCGGACGTCCGGCGTGGACTCCTGCTGTTCACGCAGGAGGCGCTCGCGCTCCTGCTGCCGGAGCAGTTCCTGCTCCGGCGACACCGTCTGCGCCCATGCCGGCGCCTGGAGGCCGGTGATGGCCAATCCCACGCCCACGGACAACCGCCACCGCAACGCGCGGCTGCGTACCTTACGTCCCTGTTTCACGATGCTCTTTCCCTGCGGATAACTGCCAGTCCGACGAGTATTCGGCTGGAAGAGGCCGCACTTTAGGGGAATCGCATGGAAGGCGACAGAGCCGGCAAGCTACGCGGGCCAAAGCCTTGCCCAGCAAAGTGTGATGTCCGACGAGGCGGCTTCTGGCAGCCGGCGGCCATCGGAATCTGCTCCGACGCTGCCAGCCGGTGGATAGACATCGGCGGCCCTAGGGCCGCCGAGGGCGGACGCCCGCTACTGCCTGTGCGACGGCAGTAACGAGGCGTCCGCGAAACCGTGAAGCCGGTCAGGCCTCGTACGCCGACTCGCCGTGCGAAGTCACATCCAGGCCGGTGCGTTCGGCCTCTTCGGTCACGCGCAGGCCGACCACGACCTTGACCACCAGCAGGATGACCGCGGTCACCACCGCCGACCACAGTACGGTCAGGCCGACGCTGACCACCTGCACCCACACCTGGTGGGCGATATCCAGATCGGCCTTGGTACCGCCCAGCGACTGTGCACTGAACACGCCGGTGAGGATCGCGCCGACGATGCCGCCGACACCATGCACACCGAACACGTCGGCAGTGTCGTCCACCTTCAGCAGGCGCTTGAGACCGGTCACGCCCCACACGCAGACCACGCCGGCGACGAAGCCGATCACGATCGCGCCAAGCGGCCCGACGGTGCCACAGGCCGGGGTGATGCCGACCAGCCCGGCCACCGCACCCGACGCCGCACCCAGCGCCGACGGCTTGCCCTTGCCGATCGCCTCCACCAGGGTCCAGCCAAGCACGGCAGCAGCGGTGGCCAGCACGGTGTTGAGGAAGGCCAGCGAGGCCACCGTATCGGCGGCGGCGGCGGAACCGGCATTGAAGCCGAACCAGCCCACCCACAGCAGCATGGCGCCGATGTAGGTAAACGGTACGTTGTGCGGCTTCAGCGCGGTCTGGCCGTAGCCCAGGCGCTTGCCGACGAACCACGCGCCGACCAGGCCGGCCACGCCCGCATTGATGTGCACCACGGTGCCACCGGCGAAGTCGATCGCGCCCAGTTCACCCAGGTAGCCGCCGCCCCAGACGATGTGTGCCATCGGGATGTAGCTGAGGGTGAACCACAGCGCCGAAAACAGCAGCACCGCGCGGAACTTGATGCGCTCGGCGAATGCGCCGACGATCAGCGCGGTGGTGATGCCGGCGAAGGTCGACTGGAAGGCGACGAACAGGTAATCCGGCAGGCCCTTGATCGGCGTGTTGCCCACCGACTCCGGGGTGAAGCCCTTGAGGAAGGCGAATTCGGTGAACGAGCCGAAGAACGGATTGCCGGCGCTGAACACCGCGCTGTAGCCATAGGCCACCCACAGCAGCAGCACCAGCGAGAACACCACCAGGATCTGGCTGAGCACTGACAGCACGTTCTTCGAACGCACCAGGCCGCCATAGAACAGGGCCAGGCCCGGCACGACCATCAACAGCACCAGCAGGGTGGAGGTGAGCATCCAGGCGACGTCGCCACGATCATAGGCGGCGGCGGCTTCGGCCACGGCCGGCGCAGCGGCGGCGGCGGCGGCGTCGTGCAGCGGCTCGACCGCCACGCTTTCGCTGGGCAACGGCGAGACCTGGGCCTGGGCGTGGGCGCTGCCCGGCCAGGCGCCGGCGGCCAGCGCGCTGAGCAGCATCAGCAGGCACACCAGGTGGAACCGGGCTTGCCACCCGGTGAGAAGTCGCATCTTCATGGGGGGAATCTCCGGAAGGGGGTTACAGCGCGTCGGCACCGATTTCGCCGGTGCGGATGCGGATGACCTGTTCAACGGCGGTGACGAAGATCTTGCCGTCACCGATCTTGCCGGTGCCTGCCGACGACTGGATCGCTTCGATCACCGCGTCGGCACGCTCGTCGGTGACCACCGTTTCGATCTTGATCTTGGGCAGGAAATCCACGACGTACTCGGCGCCGCGATACAGCTCGGTGTGGCCCTTCTGGCGACCGAAACCTTTCACTTCGGTCACGGTGATGCCCGACACGCCTGCATCTGACAGGGCCTCGCGGACCTCGTCGAGCTTGAACGGTCGGATGATGGCGGAGATCAGTTTCATGCGCATGTCCCGATGGTGGATGGGGCCAGCGCGCCAGCGCGCGTTGGCATCAGGCAACCACGGGTCATCAGGATGATGACCGTGGCTGTTGCACCGGACACATACAGGGCCGGGACGGCCGTGCCTCTCTCCTTGCACGACCGACGCGGGAGGGAGGGCGGCCCTGGTCGCGTATCCGGTCTCTCTCTTGCCCCTGGATAAGCGGGCCAAAGGCCCGCGTTCCAATGCAGCGGACTGACAGTCCGCTCTACAACGGCGGGCCTGCGCCCGCCTTGCGGCTCCCCAGCCGCGAAAACGGAAGCGATGGCGGCGGGTGGGAGGGGGAACCCACCGCCATCGCGCCCGGTCAGCTGGCGTAGTACAGCTGGTATTCCAGCGGGTGGGTGGCCGCGCGGAACTTGGTTACTTCCTGCATCTTCAGCGCGATGTAGCCGTCGATGAAGTCATCGCTCATCACGCCGCCGGCCTTCAGGAACTCGCGGTCCTTGTCCAGTGCTTCCAGCGCCTGGTCCAGCGAGGAGCAGACCTGCGGGATCAGCTTCTCTTCTTCCGGCGGCAGGTCGTACAGGTCCTTGTCGCTCGGTGCACCCGGGTCGATCTGGTTCTTGATGCCGTCCAGGCCGGCCATCATCAGCGCGGTGAAGGTCAGGTAGCCGGACTGAATCGGATCCGGGAAGCGCATTTCGATGCGGCGTGCCTTCGGGTTGGACACCCACGGAATGCGGCACGAGGCCGAACGGTTGCGGGCCGAGTAGGCCAGCATCACCGGCGCCTCGAAGCCCGGCACCAGGCGCTTGTAGCTGTTGGTGCCCGAGTTGGCGAAGGCATTGATGGCCTTGGCGTGCTTGAAGATGCCGCCGATGTACCACAGCGCCAGCTGGCTCAGGCCACCGTAGCCGTCACCGGAGAACAGGTTGGTGCCGCCCTTGGACAGCGACTGGTGCACGTGCATGCCGCTGCCGTTGTCGCCGACGATCGGCTTGGGCATGAAGGTGACGGTCTTGCCGTTGCGGTGCGCGACGTTCTTGATCACGTACTTCATGCGCAGCAGTTCGTCGGCCTTCTGCACCAGGGTGCTGAACTTGGTGCCGATCTCGCACTGGCCGGCGGTGGCCACTTCGTGGTGCTGCACTTCCACCTCGATGCCGACCTGTTCGAGGGTCTTGCACATCTCAGCGCGCAGGTCGTGCAGGGTATCGGTCGGCGGAACCGGGAAGTAACCGCCCTTCACGCCCGGGCGGTAGCCGCTGTTGGCGCCATCGTACTTGGCACCGCTGTTCCAGGCGGCTTCTTCGGAATCGACCTTGAAGAAGGTGTTGCCCATTTCATTGGCGAAACGGACCGAGTCGAAGATGAAGAACTCCGGCTCCGGGCCGAAGAACGCGGTTTCGGCGATGCCGGAGGACTTCAGGTAGGCCTCGGCGCGCTTGGCGATGCCGCGCGGGCAACGGCCATAGGCCTGCATGGTGGCCGGGTCGAGGATGTCACAGCTGATCACCAGGGTCGGATCGGCATAGAACGGATCAACATAGGCGCTGGACGGGTCCGGCAGCAGCACCATGTCCGACTCGTTGATGCCCTTCCAGCCGGCGATCGAGCTGCCATCGAACATCTTGCCTTCTTCGAACAGCGACGGCTCGACGATGCTGACCGGGAAGGTGACGTGCTGCTCGACGCCACGCATGTCCACGAAACGCAGATCGACGAATTCGATCTGGTTGTCCTTGATCAGCTTCTCAACGTTTTCCACGGACATCGGTACGACCTCGGATGGGGATGAATGCCTGCTGAGGTACAGCAATGACCGTGCCAACTTTTTGCAACCCGCAAGTCGTTGATTTCACTAAGCCCGCCCCGCACCGGTGCAGATCAGCGCGCACCAAACGGGTGCGCGGGGTACCGCACGCACCCGTTTGGTGCAGCGGGGATCGTCTATCCTCTCGACCTTCTTCCTTCCGCCGCGCGTGCACGCACCGTCCATGTCCGACCTGCTCTCCGCCCTGCTGCTGGGCATCCTCGAAGGCTTGACCGAATTCCTGCCGATCTCCAGCACCGGCCACCTGCTCATTGCCCAGCACTGGCTGGGAGCCCGCTCGGACTTCTTCAACATCGTCATCCAGGCCGGCGCCATCGTGGCCGTGGTGCTGGTGTTCCGCCAGCGCCTGCTGCAGCTGGCCACCGGCTTCAACCAGCGCGAGAACCGCGAGTACGTGTTCAAGCTGGGCGCTGCGTTCCTGGTCACCGCGGTGGTCGGCCTGGTGGTGCGCAAGGCCGGCTGGTCACTGCCGGAGACGGTCAGCCCGGTGGCCTGGGCGCTGATCATCGGCGGCGTCTGGATGCTGCTGGTGGAGGCCTACACCGCACGCCTGCCCGACCGCGACCAGGTGACCTGGACGGTGGCCATCGGTGTGGGCCTGGCGCAGGTGGTGGCTGGCGTGTTCCCCGGCACCTCACGTTCGGCCTCGGCGATCTTCCTGGCCATGCTGCTGGGCCTGAGCCGCCGTGCCGCCGCGGCCGAGTTCGTGTTCCTGGTGGGTATTCCCACCATGTTCGCCGCCAGCGCCTACACCTTCCTGGAAATGGCCAGGGCCGGGCAGCTGGGCAGCGAGAACTGGGCCGACGTGGGCGTGGCCTTCCTTGCCGCAGCCGTCACCGGCTTCGTCGTAGTGAAGTGGCTGATGGGCTACATCAAGTCACACACGTTCACCGCCTTCGCCCTTTACCGCATCGCGCTGGGCGCGGCACTGCTGCTGTGGTTGCCATCCGGCAGCTGAACAGCGCCGGGGCGTGGCAACCCCGTTGCCGGCCTCGCTCCGTTTCCCCCACGGTTCCCCAAGGAGAATCACCATGAACCGCAAGCTCACCCTGCTCCTTCCGCTGGCCCTGATGGCCGCCTGCAGCCAGACCCCGGCCCCGGCCGGCACCGGCGGCGACGACGTGGCCCCGGCCGCGGCCAAGGCAGCAGACCAGCAGACGCTGGCGCACCTGGATGCGCAGCGCCTGCAGAGCCAGCACTGGCGGCTGCAGCAGGCCACCGGCGCCGACGGCAAGCGCATCGACGCGCTGTTCGCCCGCGAAGACAAGCCGGTCACCCTGGACTTCGCTGAGGGCCGCCTGTCGGTCAGCAACACCTGCAACCGCATGGGCGGCGGCTACACCTTCGACGCTGGCAAGCTGAGCGTCAGCGCGATGGCGTCGACCATGATGGCCTGCACCGACAAGGCGCTGATGGCGCTGGACGAGGCCGTGTCGAGCCGCCTGCAGGGCGAGCTGAAGGCCGAGCAGGGTGCCGATGGCACGCTGACCCTGACCAACGCCAAGGGCGACGTGCTGGTGTTCAACCCGGAACCGACCGCTGAAACCCGCTATGGCGGCGCCGGCGAGACCGTGTTCCTGGAAGTGGCGGCCAAGACCGAGAAGTGCTCGCACCCGCTGATCCCGGACTACCAGTGCCTGCAGGTGCGCGAAGTGAAGTTCGACGACAAGGGCCTGAAGCAGGGTGAGCCGGGCAAGTTCGAGAACTTCTACGGCACCATCGAGGGCTACACCCACGAAGACGGCGTGCGCAACGTGGTGCGCGTGAAGCGCTACGAGGTGAAGAACCCGCCGGCCGATGCGCCGTCGCAGGCGTACGTGCTGGACATGGTGGTCGAGTCGGCCATCGAGAAGTGATGCAGAGCCGACTGTCAGTCGGCTGACGGGTGGAGGGCGGCCGCAAGGCCGCCCTTCTTCGTTGTGGGTGGAGCCGGCCGCTGGCCGGCTGCCCTGCGCGGATCCGGCAGCACACGGGCGTTGCCGGCCAGCGGCCGGCACGACCCGTCATGCCGCCTCAGCCCAGCGCCGGATTCAACGTGTAGGTGCCGTGCAGCGCCGCTTCGGCCAGCACGTGGCCGTGCATGGCCCGGTAGGCGTCGGCGGCGGTGAAGCGTTCCGGCAGCTGCAGCGACGCCACGTCCAGCGCGAACACGCGGAAGAAGTAGCGGTGCACGCGTTCGTCGTTGAAAGGCGGGTAGGGGCCGTCATAGCCCAGATAATCGCCGGCCATGTCCGGATTGCCTGCGAACCAGCCGGTGAAGTCGTTCAGGCCCTGGCGGCTGCCGGCCGGGCCGGCCGGTGCGGACTTGCCCTTCACCACGAAGCCGTCGCTGCAGCTGCCTGCGGCAATCTCGCGCACCGAGGCCGGGATATCGGCCATCACCCAGTGCACGAAATCGCAGCGCGGCTGGTCGCGCGGCACGCTCATGTCGGTACGCCCGACCGTTTCCGGCACCGTCGGCACGTCCGGATCGACGCATACCAGCAGGAACGAACGGGTGCCCTCCGGCACCCCGCTCCAGGCCAGGTGCGGATTGCGGTCCGGTGCGAAACCTGCGGCATCGCCGGCGGCGAACTCACGGTCGATCGGCGCACCATTGGCCAGGCTGTGGCTGCTCAGCTGCATTGCATTCTCCTCACTCTTCCGGATAGCCCAGGCGCACCGCGATCGGGGTGAGCTTGGCGAAGGCGGCGCTCATCACGTCGCGGTAGTTGCGCCAGTGGCCCGGCGGGAACCGCGGCGCGCCCAGCTGCGCGGCCGGCGGCATCGGCCGCTCGAACAGCCGGCCCAGCAGATCGGCCATCGCCTGCGGATCGTTGCCGATCTGGTCGATGCGCAGCAGCACCTGCGGATACAGGTCGTCCTCGTGCAGGGCGGCAACCTGGGCCAGCGCGCGCGCCAGCCATTCGCTGGCTTCGGCCAGCGAGGTCATCGCCAGCGGCGCGGCCGCACCGTAGGCCACCCAGTCCAGCAGCATGTCGCGCGGGTCGCGCAGCACCACCAGCAGGCGGCCCTGCGGCAGCTGCGGGCGCAGCGCCCACAGCAGCGCGTTGTCCCACCACAGCAGCCAGTCGATGATCGCGTCGTCCTGCACGCCGCGCGACGGCAGCTGTTCGCGCCAGCGCTGCACCAGCCGCTCCGGGGTCAGCACGCCGGAAGCGAGGTCCTGCAGCGTGTGGTAGTTCTGGAACGCGTCGTCGGGTGCGCTGGAGGTGTAGCGGTCGCTGCGCAGCACCGGGCTGGCGGCGGCCAGGCCGGTTGCCACGCGTTCCACGCCCGACCCCGGTGCCCCCCACAGGAAGATCGGCGCGGAAGTGGCCTGCGCATCGATCTCGCCCTTGTCCGGCCAGCTCGGCGGCGCCTTGGCCTGCGGCGGCAGCGGCAGGCGCTGCGGTGCCTGGTCGGCCTGCAGCGCCAGCCAGGTCTGCAGCGCGTCTTCGTGCTGCCCGGCGCGATCCTGGATCTCGCCCAGCCAGGTGCGCAGGTCGGCGCGGTGGCCTTCGGGGGCCATCTGGATCAGCGCTTGCACGCGGGCGATGGCGGCGGCCGGATCGCGCTGCAGCAGGCCTTCGACCAGGCGGGTCTCGCCGCTGACGCGGCCCGGCTCGAGGCTGACGATGCGCTCGGCGATCGCTTCGGCCTGGGCGTGTTCGCCCACCATGTCGTGCAGCCGCAGGCGCGCTTCCAGCGCCGGCAGGTGGCCCGGCATCGTGTCCATCCAGCGCTCGACCGTGGCGGCAGCAGTGGGACTGCCGACCTCTTCCACCGCCAGGCGCGCCAGCCACAGGTCGTGCAGCTGCGGGTGCTGCTCCAGCGCGGCATCCAGACGTGCGCGTGCTTCGTCTTCGCGGCCCAGGCGCTGCCAGGACATCAGCAGCAGCTGCAGCACCTCGCGGTCGCCGGGCGCCGATTCCAGCAACGGCAGCAGGTGTTCCAGCGCCTGCAGCGGCTGGCCGCTGCGCAGCGCCAGCTCGCCAGCCAGGCGGCGCATCGACGGCGTATCCATGCCCTGCTGCTGCAGTGCGACCTGCATGGCTTCGGCGGCGGCTTCCAGGTTGCCCTGGCGCATGGCCAGCTGCACCACCAGGCCATGCAGCGAGGAGATCGCCGGGTTCAGCTCCAGCACGCGGCGGAATGCCTGTTCGGCGAAGGCCAGCATGTTCTTGCCCAGGTAGGCGAAGCCCAGTGCGTAGAGCACGCGGGGGTCGTTGGGCTGGGCCTGGTTGGCGGCCGACAGCAGCCTCAGCGCGCGATCGGGGTCATCGCGGCGCAGCGCGATCATGCCGTCGATGGTCAGCAGTTCCGGATGGTCCGGTTCAACGCGCGAAGCCAGGGTGGACAGTCGCTGTGCTTCGTCGAAATCATTGCGGCCGATCGCCAGGTGGGCCTGCATCAGGTACGCGGCAAACGCGTTCGGGTCCAGCCCGGTGGTGCGGGTCAGGGCCTCGCCTGCGCCCTCGAACTGGCGCAGGGCCAGCAGCAGGCCGGCGTGCTGCAGGTGCAGCTGGGCATCGTCCGGGGCCAGCTGCAGCGCCTGCTGCAGGGCGTCCATCGCGTCCTCGACCTTGCCCTGCTGCTGCAGCGCAAGCGCCAGCCAGCGGTGGGCCGCGGCCTGGCCGGGTTCATCGTGGGTCCATGCCCGGGCCAGCTGCACGGCCTGGTCGGCCTCGTTCTGGCGCAACGCTTGGATGATCTGGTCTTGCATGGCGGTCCGGTTCAAGGGCAAACCCGCATTGTAGCGGCCTGCGCGCCCGTGCCGGTTCAGCCTTGCAGCACGCGCCGCAGCCGCTGCGCCACCCAGCGTTCGGAGAAGCCATCCCCCCGCCAGTTTTCCAGGAAGCCGCAGTGGCCTCCCCAGCAGGCGGTTTCCAGGTGCGCCTGGCGCGGCAGCTGCCAGTCGCTGAAGGTCGCGTACGGGATCACCGGATCGTCCTGCGCCATCAGGATGTCGGCCGGCACCTGCAGCGTGGCCAGGCGATCGCCGGCGATCGAGTAACCATCGAAATAGGCCTGCAACGAGCCGAAGCTGGTGTGGCGCTCGACCAGCCAGGCGGTCAGCGCGCGGATGTCCAGCTTCAGCACGCGGTCGTCGCAGTCGCTCAGTTCGGGGAACAGATCGCGCTTGCGCCGCAACGAACCGGCCCACTTGCGGCGGAAATACCAGTCGTACATCGCCGGACCGTTCTCGATGTTCTCCATGGTCAAGCCCGGGTCCAGCACCGGGCATACCGACGCCACGCGCAGCAGCGGCACGCCAGCCGCCGGCGCGCGCAGGGCCAGGCGCAGCACGAAGTTGCCGCCCAGCGAGTAACCCGCGGCCACCAGTGGCAGCTGCGGCCAGCGCTGGGCGATGTCGCCCGCGGCATGCACCACTTCGTCGATCAGGTTGGAGTGGAAGATGCCGGGGTTGAGATGATGGGTATTGCCGTGGTCGCGGAAGTTCAGCCGTACCACGTCGAAGCCCTGCTCGAGCATGCGCGCGGCCGCCATGCGCATGTAGCTGGATTCGGCGCTGCCTTCCCAGCCGTGCAGCAGCAGCGCCATGCCCTTGGGCTCGCGGCCTTCGATATGGCTGTGCCAGCCCTGCAGGCGCACGCCATCGCCGCCATCGAGAATCAGCTCTTCGCTGACCGCGCCGGTCGCAGCCAGCAACAGCAGGCCGCGCTGCAGGCGCATGCGGCTGGAGCTGAGCATCGATTGCAGGTGCGGGTTGCGCAGCCAGCGCGGCGGCTGGTAGTCAGCCGCGTGCAACGTCGGCGTGCCGGCGTCCAGGACGGGTGGCGGGATCAGGGCCACCGCACCCTCACCCGGTGCTCATGGCCGCCACGATGCGCGCGCGCGACGTCTCCGCGATGCGCCGACGGCCTTCCAGGTCCTGCGCACCGATGGGTGCCAGGAAATGCACTTCCGCACGCCGCGCCGGCTCGCCGAGCAGGCGCAGGAAATTGGCGAAGAAGCTCTCGCCGGGGCCGAAGGCGACAATGGTCTGCGCATCACCGTTGGCCCCGTACACCAGCGCCACCGGCTGCACCGGCACGCCGGTTTCCACCGCAGCCTGGAAGATGCGCGCATGGAACGGGCCAACTTCGTGGCCCCCGCGGGTACGCCCTTCCGGGAACACGCCCACCGCCTTGCCTTCGCGCAGGCGATCGGCCATCACCTGCATCACGCCACCGAGCGATTCGGTGTTGCCGCGCTGGTGGAAGATGGTCTGGCCACGCGCGGCCAGCCACCCGACCAGCGGCCAGCTGGCGATCTCGCGCTTGGCGACGAAGCCCATCATGCGCTGGCTGTGCAGGATGCAGATGTCGACCCAGCTGACGTGGTTGGCGACGAACAGCACAGCGCCGGGCAGCGGCGTGCCGATCTGCACCAGGCGGAAGCCGAAGATCCACATCAGCCCCCCCTGCCACCAGTTGACCACTTTGGCCCCCAGGGTCGCCTCGCCCACGCGCAGTTCGCCCCACGGCCGAAGCATGCCGATCAGGATGAGCGGCAGGAACACGATGATGTGGACCAACAGCAGCGGTACGCGGTACAGGTAACGGCACACACGCGCCACGCCGCCGCGGGGGGCCGGAGTGGGGGAAGTCATCCGCGCACGATACCGGAGGGCCGTCATCGCTGCCAGCCGATTTAGGCCATAACTGCCATTGACCGGGGCAATCGGCAGGGAACGCTGGGTTCTGCTGCCGTCACCGGCCTTCCGGGGCTCAGCCGTGGCCGGCCGCGACCACCGCCAGGGTCAGCCGCGAGATGCATACCAGCCGGCCCTGCTCATCCTCGATGCGGATCTCCCACAGCTGGGTGCTGCGGCCGACGTGCAGCGCGCGCGCGGTGCCGGTGACGGTGCCCGAGCGCACGGCGCGCACATGGTTGGCGTTGATTTCCAGGCCCACGCAGACCTGCTGCGCCGTATCCACGCACAGGTTGCCAGCGCTGCTGCCCAGGGTTTCAGCCAGCACCACCGACGCGCCGCCGTGCAGGATGCCGTAGGGCTGGCGGGTGCGCTCGTCCACCGGCATGGTGGCCTGCAGCCAGTCGTCACCGGCCGCGCTGAAGACAATGCCCAACGACGCGATCGCGGTGTTGCGGCTGAGCGCATTGAGCTGCTCGAGGGAAACGGCTTCGCGGAACACCTGGGTCATGCGGGCACCTTCAGAGGATGGGAACGAGGCCGGCACCGAATGCGGTCAGCATGCGGACCAGCAGCCACTTCGGGCCGACATTGACCTCGGGGAAGTCGCCCACGGCGACGTAGCAGCGGTGGAAGTCTGGGTCCTGCCGGGGCAGCGGCTGCGGGCAGTCCGGGCCGGGCTTGAACTCGTAGTCGGTGGCATAGCGCCACGGCCAGAAGTCGAGGATCGGCAGCGCTTCGGAGGCCTTGCCGACGCTGTAGTTCAGCCCGGACAGCACCGGCGGCTTGGCCCGCGGGGCCACCGTCCACGAATTCTGCGGGTGGGTGTCGCGCAGGATGCTCTCGGCCAGCTGCTCGGCGAAGGCCGGGTCATCGATGATGACCGCGCCTTCGGTGTTGTAGTTCTCGCTGCGCGGATCGAAGTTGTGGGTGCCGACCACGCCGATGCGGCGATCGACCACCAGCGACTTGGCATGCAGGCCCATGCGCGCGCCCTTGCGGGTGACCGGCAGCGGCTTGTTGACCGCCTTGCTGCCCAGGAACGAGGGCCGCGTCTCGGTGCGCAGCAGGCGGGTCTCGACCTCGCTGCCGGCCGCGCGGCGACGTTCGCGTGCGTTCTGGTACGCGCTGCCGGTGCGCGGATGGTTCACCGGCGCCTGCCTGGCAGGCGCCGCGGGCGCGTCGCGGCGGTCGCCGGCATTGCTGCCGGCGGCGCTGCCGCCGATCAGCGGGTTGCGTCCACCGTCGTCGTCGCCCCCGGGTGCGGCGATCGGATCAGGCAGCAGGTTGCGGTAGTCGACCGGGGCATCCAGCGGGAACGGCTTGTATTCGAAGATGTTGAAGCCCAGTTCGCGCATGTTGCGCCGCTTGTACTTGTACGACAGCGCATACACGATCGGGTTGTCGGTGGCCGCCAGGCTGTTGCTGGACACCACCACCCGTGGCGGCTGCGGTCGCTTGCGCAGCTCGCGGAACAGCGCCTGCGCCGGCTTGGACAGCACCAGGTACGGGGTCTGCAGGATCACTTCCTTCTGCGCGCCGGCGATCAGCGCATCCAGCTGCGGCTCGGTCACGTGCTGGCCGGCCAGCGGCGCATCGGCCTTCTGGCGCCGGTGCTTGCGTGGCAGGTCGGCGACATAGCGCACCGACGCCACCGGCAGCGCGGTATCGACGAACGCGCGGGTGACGAAGTCCATGTCGTTGGCCTCGGCACTGACCCGCTGCACCCGCTCGGGGCGGCGGAAGCTGGCCGGTGGCAGGGCCGGCACGCCTTCGCGCAGCAGGGTCCGGCCGACATCGTTCAGGCGCTCGGCCGGCACGCTGCGCTGGGCACGCCAGAAGGCATCGAAGTTGGCCGCCATCGCACGCGCCTCGGGGCCGGCAATCAGCACGTCGCGGTCGCGGAAGTTGTACTCGCGGTCCCAGTCGTAATAGTCATCCTGGTAGTTGCGGCCTCCGACCACGCCGATCGCATCGTCGATCACCAGTAGCTTGTTGTGCATGCGCTGGTTGAAGCGGCGGAAGCAGCACAGCACGCTGCCGGCATAGTCGAAGTAGTTCAGCCGGGCCTTGCCGAAGGTCGGGTTGTAGACCCGCAGCTGGAAGTTCTGGTGGGCGCCGGACAGCGCGCCGAGGATCTGCAGGTCGGAGATCGCCGAGAGCTGGTCGATCAGCACCCGCACCTTCACCCCGCGCCGCGATGCAGCCAGCAGCTCGTCGATGACCAACCGGGCGCTGTCGTCCTTGTCGAAGATGTAGGTCTGCAGGTCGATGCTGCGGGTGGCGCTGCGCAGCAGGTTCAGGCGCGCAACCAGGGCACCCTCGCCCTCGTCGAGCAGGGTGGCGTAGTGGCGCGGCTGCTGCGGGGTGGATTCGGTGAACGCCCGGCCGGCCAACGCGCGCAGCGGCGAGTCCTGCGCGCAGCGGTCGGCGCGCTGGCAGTCCACCTGGCTGGAGCGCGCCTGCACGGCGATCGCCTCGGCGCGATCGCGTTCGGCATGCGAGAGCGATGCACAACCGCTGCCCAGCAACACGGTTGCCAGCGCCAGTACACGCAGCAGGAGGTTCACGGTTTCGGCGCCTCGCTCAGGCGCGCACGCAATACGAAGGTCACTCGGTCACTCAAGGCAAGCTGCCAGCTGTCCATTCCATACCGGCCTCGCTGCACGGTACCGCGGCTGACGACATCGCAATCATAGCCGGGTCGGGCGCACTCCGCTTTCTCGACCCGCAGCGATTCGGGATGGCTGATGCCGCGCAGGGTCAGCCGGCCCTGGATGTCGCCACCCTGCTCCACGGTCTCCGGCCAGTAGGGCAGCGAGTCGAACTCGACCACCGGATGGCGCCCGGCATCGAAGAACTCCTCGCCGCGCATCCAGCCGGTATAGCGCGCCTTGCCGGGGATCTCCACCGAGCGGGTGAACATCTTCAGGTGCACCTGGTGGCGGCCGTCGGACAGGATCTCGATGCGTCCCTCGAAGTGCGGGAACACGCCTTCGATGCGCTGGCCGAAGCGGGTCCGCACTTCGAAACCGATCCGCGAGCGCTGGGTATCCAGGCGCAATGGCCGGGGCGCTTCGGCCGACACCGCCGGCAACGGAGTCGGCGGGGGCGCCGCGGCCCAGGCCGGGCCGAGCGCCAGCAACGCGGGCAGCAGGAAGCGGCCGCGCCGCACCCGGCTCATCGGATCACGGCCACCAGAACGCGTTCAGGCTGGCCACGCCCGGTTCGATCGTGGCCTCGCGCGGGAAGCCCAGCACGGCGATGCCGGCCGGCGGCATGCCACGGTAGTCGCTGCTGGTGCCCTCGGTCATCAGCGCCACCAGGCGCTCCAGGCCCGGGTTGTGGCCGACGATCAGCACCCGATCGAGGTCGCGGCGCTCATCCACCAGTGCCGCCAGGGTGCCCGGGGTGGCCTCGTAGATCCGGTCTTCCAGGCGCTTTTCCACATACCCGATGGCGGCCAGCACCGCCTCCAGGGTCTCGCGCGTGCGCCGCGCCGGCGAGCACAGCACGCAGTCGGGCAGCAGGTTGTTGTCCTTCAGCCACTTGCCGGCGGCCTCGGCTTCGGCCAGACCGACCGGCGACAACGGCCGGTCGAGGTCGGCCTGGCCGGGGGTGGCCGGTTCGGCATGGGCATGGCGCAGCAGGATCAATTCATGCATCGCGGGTTTCCATGAAAAAGAGGATGGAGACGTGCAGCCTTACAGCTTCAGCCAGGACAGCAGCGGCTCCCAGTCGGCCTGGTGCTCGCGCACCTGGGCCGAGCGGTAGTCGAACAGGCTGCGGCCCAGGCCGGTCATGACCACGTAGCTCTGGCTGTCACGCAGCTGCGCGACCACCGGGTACGGCCACTCGGCCAGCATCTGCAGCGCCTGCTGCGAGGTCTGGGTCCAGGGTTTGGTACGGTTGAGCACCAGCCCCACCGGCAGCTTGCGGCTGTGCACGCGCGGGTTCTGGGCCAGGCTGTTGAGGAAGCCGACGATGGCTTCGATATCCAGCGCCGAGGGCAGCACCGGCACCACCACGGCATCGGCCGCGTCCAGGAAGTGGGGGATATCGTCGGCGAGCGCACCGGCCGGCGCATCAATGATGACGGTATCGGTACCGTCGGGCAGCTTCTGCGCCCACTGCTTCTTCCGATACACGTCGATGGGAAGCACCGCGCTCTCCAGCCCGGCACGCCGTTGCGCCCAGCGGGTGCTGGAGCCCTGCGGGTCGGCATCGGCGATCACCGTGGCCTTGCCCTGCAATGCCGCGTACGCGGCCAGGTGGGTGGCGACGGTGGTCTTGCCCACCCCGCCCTTGGAACCGGCCACCAGGATCGTCTTCATGCCAGCCTCGCTTCCGGGTACGTGCCCCGAGCGTACACCGGCGGTGGTGACGGGAGGTAGCACCGTGCTGAACCGGTGGCCATCGCCTTTGCTATCGTGGCGCCCCCGAAGGATCGAACCGCCATGAGCGAACTGCAGGACCTGAGCGCACTGATCCGCGCCAACACCCCCCTGATCGTGATCGAGACCCAGGACGAGGGTCGCATCGTCGAGCTGTTCCGGCAGACGCTGATGCATGTGTGGCGGGCCCTGCACCGCTGGTCCATCACCGAGGGCCTGCGCCGCATCGACCTGGACCGCGAAGACGCGGCGGTCGGCCCCCCCGATGCCAGCGCTGCGTTGCAGATGATCCGCCAGGCCGACCAGCGTGGCGTCTACCTGCTGCTCGATTTTCACCCCTACCTGGGCTATGCCAGCCACCAGCGCGCCCTGCGCGACCTGATCCAGCGCCGCCACAGCGAACCGCATGTGCTGGTGCTGATCGGCGCCAAGGTCGAACTGCCGGCCGAGCTGGAAGCGCTGGCGGTGCGCTTCAACCCGCGACTGCCCGATGCCAACGCGCTGCTGAAGATGCTGCGCGAAGAGGCCGACGCCTACGCCCGCGAGCACGGCGGCCGCCGCGTCGAGGTCGACAGCGAGGCAGTGAAGAAGATCCTGAAGAACCTGCAGGGCCTGAGCCTGGTCGATGCCCGCCGCATCGCACGCCAGTTGATCTACGCCGACGGTGCGCTGCGCGATGACGACCTGCCGCAGCTGGCGCGGCTGAAGTTCGAGCTGCTCAACCGCAGCGGCCACCTGTTCTTCGAGCATGACAGCGCGCGCTTCGGTGACGTGGCCGGCGCCAACCGGCTCAAGCGCTGGATCAACCAGCGCCGGGTGGCCTTCATCGCCGGTTCGGCACCGGCCGGCCTGGACCCGCCGCGCGGCATGCTGCTGCTGGGCGTGCAGGGCTGCGGCAAATCAATGCTGGCCAAGGCCACGGCCGCCGGCTTCGGCGTCCCGCTGCTGCGCCTGGACGTGGGCGCGCTCTATAACAAGTACCACGGCGAGACCGAGGCCAACCTGCGCCAGGCCTTGGCCTCGGCCGAGCAGCTGGCGCCCTGCGTGTTGTGGATGGACGAGATCGAGAAGGGCCTGGCCAGCGGTGGTGAGGACGGCGGCGTGTCGCGCCGCGTGCTCGGTTACCTGCTGACCTGGATGGCCGAGCGCAAGGCGCCGGTGTTCATCGTCGCCACTGCCAACCAGGTGCACGAGCTGCCGGCCGAGCTGCTGCGCAAGGGCCGTTTCGACGAGATCTTCTTCGTCGACCTGCCCACGCCTGAGGTGCGTGTGGAGCTGCTGCGGCTGCACCTGGGCCGGCGCCAGCTCAATGGCGACGACTTCGCGCTGCCGGCGCTGGCGGCGGCGGCGAATGGCTTCTCCGGCGCGGAGATCGAGCAGGCGATCGTGGCCGGGCTGTATGCAGCGCATGCGGAAGGCCGGCCGCTGGACACCGAGCTGCTGATGAACGAGATCCGCGCGACCCGACCGTTGTCGGTGCTGATGGCCGAGCAGGTCGAGGCCCTGCGGGCATGGGCGTCGGGGCGGACGGTTTCCGCGGACGATTGAAGTGGAAGCGCAAAAACAAAAGCGCTTGGCTGGCCGCTCTTGAGCGCATGGGGTCAGATCCGTTTTCCTCTGGAAAACGGATCTGACCCCAGTTCGATTTCTATCCCGGGCAGATCGCATCCACGCATGGCGTGGATCGACCGTGCCGACCAAGGTCGACACCTACCAACAGCCGCAGGAACCTGTCGGAGGCGGGGTACTGTGGGTTTGCGGGGTGTGAGCCGCATGGATGCGGCGACCAAGCCCCCATGGATGGGTTTACGGCGGCCCCGCAAACCCACAGTGCCCCGCCCCATCCCTCAGGAAACCCGCTTTGGCTTTGGCTTTGGCTTTGGCTCCAGCCCTTGCCTCTGCGGGTGCCGGGTGCAACCCGGCCGCCCCCTACCCTCAGGGCCAGGCCGGCGGGGCAGCCGCCCACGCCTGCTGCACTTCCGCCAGCGAGGCGCGCTCGTCGTCACGCCACAACGGCAGCAACTGCGCATAGCGGCTGCTGTCGCTCCATTGCGCCGGCTCGGTGCGCACCGCCGCGGCATACCACTGCACCGCCTCCTGTTTCTGCCCGGCCCGCCACAACGCCAGCGCATAGGTGGGCGGCAACCAGGCCGGCTTGCTCAGTGAACCACCGGCGGCGGCCTGCCATTGCTCCAGGGCGGCCTCGGCCTTGCCCTGGCGCAGCAGGTCCCAGCCGTAATTCCAGCGCACGCCGCGGCCCAGGCTGCCCTGCACCGGCGCATCCTTCAGTGCCTCGCGATACAGCTGTTCCCCCAGTTCGGTGCGGCCCTGGGCGATGGCCACCGACGCCAGCTGGACGGTGGCTTCGACCGTACGCCGGCCGCGTTCGCGCTGTTTCAGCAGCTGCGCCACCAGCGCATCACCTTCGGCCTGGACCACGACCATCGGCGCGGCGGCCGCATCGCTGTCGAAGTAGAACTCCTGTGGTGCCGGCACGACCGGCGCGGCCCACACCGGGGCCGTTCCCGAGACCAGCAGCACGCTGACCAGGATCTTTCCTGCAACTGACATCCCATCTCCCCAGACCGCAACTGCAGCCTCCCTCTCTCTCCCCGATCCTAACCGCAGCATGGCTGCGGGCGCGAGTGCCGGGGCGGCCGGAGCCTCGCTGCTACAATTCGCGCCTTTCCCGCCGCGTGCCCGCACGCGGCCGGTGCCAGCCGATCCTACCGGGCCAGCCATGACCAGTACCGCGCAACTCACTTCGCCCTCTTCCGCCGACCTGATCGACCGTGACTACACGCTCGACCACAAGTACACCCGCAACGAGGGGCGGATCTACCTGAGTGGCGTACAGGCGCTGGTACGGCTGCCCTTGATGCAGCGCCTGCGCGATGCCGCCGAAGGCATCGACAGTGCCGGCTTCGTCAGCGGCTACCGCGGCAGCCCGCTGGGCGGCTTCGATCTGGAGCTGTGGCGGGCGCGCAAGCACCTGGAAGCCGCCCGGGTGAAGTTCACCCCGGGCCTGAACGAGGACCTGGGCGCCACCATGGTGTGGGGCACCCAGCAGACCAACCTGTTCCCCGGCGCCAACGTGCAGGGCGTGTTTGGCATGTGGTACGGCAAGGGTCCGGGCGTGGACCGCTGCGGCGACGTGTTCAAGCACGCCAATGCCGCCGGCACCTCGCGCTACGGCGGCGTGCTGGCGCTGGCCGCCGATGACCATGCCTGCCGTAGTTCGACCCTGCCACATGGCAGCGAGGACGAGTTCGTCAGCGCGATGATGCCGGTGCTGAACCCGGCCGGCGTGCAGGACATCCTGGACATGGGCCTGCTGGGCTGGGCGATGAGCCGCTACACCGGGCGCTGGGTCGGCTTCAAGACCATCGCCGAGACCGTGGAATCATCGGCCTCGGTCGAGGTCGACCCGATGGCGCGCCGCATCGTGCTGCCGGAAGACTTCGAAATGCCCTCGGGCGGCCTCAACATCCGCTGGCCGGACCCGCCGCTGGACCAGGAAATGCGCCTGCACCGCTATGCGGTGAAGGCGGCACAGGCGTTCGCCCGCGCCAACGGCATCGACAGGGTGGTGATGGATGCGCCGCGCGCGCGGCTGGGCATCGTCACCACCGGCAAGAGCTACCTGGACGTGCTGCAGGCGCTGGAATACCTGGGCCTGGACGAAGCCGCGTGCGCCGACATCGGCATCCGCGTGTACAAGGTCGGCATGACCTGGCCGCTGGAGCCGCAGGGCATCGCGCGCTTCGCGCAGGGCCTGGAAGACATCATCGTGGTGGAGGAGAAGCGTGCCTTCATCGAGCGCCAGATGAAGGAACAGTTCTTCAACTGGCCGGCCAGCTGGGGCCAGCGCCCGTCCATCGTCGGCAAGTACGACGAGAGCGGCGAATGGATCCTGCCGTCCACCGGTGAACTGACCCCGGCCACCATCGCCGGCGTGATCGGCCGCCGCATCCAGAAGTTCTTCAACAACGCGTCGATCGAGCAGCGCCTGCAGTGGATGCAGGAGAAGGAAGCCGAGCTGGCGTTGCCGCGCGCCAGCTTCCCGCGCGTGCCGCATTACTGCTCGGGCTGCCCGCACAACACGTCCACCAACGTGCCGGAAGGCTCGCGTGCGCTGGCCGGCATCGGTTGCCATTACATGGTGACCTGGATGGACCGCAGCACCGATACCTTCACCCACATGGGCGGCGAAGGCGTGACCTGGGCCGGGCAGGCGCCGTTCACCGATACCCCCCACGTGTTCCAGAACCTCGGCGACGGCACCTACTTCCACAGTGGTTCGCTGGCGATCCGGCAGGCGGTCGCCGCCGGCGTCAACATCACTTACAAGATCCTCTACAACGATGCCGTGGCGATGACCGGCGGCCAGCCGGTGGACGGCCCGCTGAGCGTGCCGGACATCGCCAGGCAGATGCGCGCCGAAGGCATCCACACCATCGTGGTGCTGTCGGACAACATCGGCAAGTGGACCGCCCAGCGCGAGCACTTCCCCAGCGATGTCGAGTTCCACGACCGCAGCGAACTGGATGAGGTGCAGAAGCGCCTGCGCGAGGTGAAGGGTGTTTCGATCCTGATCTACGAACAGACCTGTGCCACCGAGAAGCGCCGTCGCCGCAAGCGCGGCAAGCTGGAAGATCCGCAGAAGCGGGTGATGATCAACTCGCTGGTCTGCGAAGGTTGCGGCGACTGCGGCAAGAAGAGCTTCTGCGTGTCGGTGCTGCCGAAGGAAACCGAGTTCGGGCGCAAGCGCGAGATCGACCAGTCCAACTGCAACAAGGACTATTCCTGCGTGAACGGGTTCTGCCCGAGCTTCGTCACCGTGCACGGCGGCCAGCCGCGCAAGGGCAGCAAGCGCGATGCCTCCACCCTGCTGGACAATCTGCCGGCACCAACCATCCGCGGCACGCTGGAACAGCCCTGGAACATCCTGATCACCGGCGTCGGCGGTACCGGCGTGGTAACCATCGGTGCGCTGCTGGGCATGGCCGGCCACCTGGAAGGCAAGGGCGCGACCGTGCTCGACCAGACCGGCCTGGCGCAGAAGGGCGGTGCGGTGACCACGCACATCCGCATTGCACGCCGCCCGGACGACATCCACGCCGTGCGCATCGCCGCCGGTGAGGCCGACCTGGTGCTGGGCTGCGACATGGTGGTGGTGAACGACTACTGGGCATTGTCGAAGGTGCGTGCCGGCCGTTCGCAGGTCGTGCTGAACACCTACGAAGCCATGCCCGGTACCTTCACCACGCGCCCGGACATGCAGTTCCCGGCCGCCGACATCATCGCCGGCGTGCGCGTGGCCTTGGGCGGCCAGGAGCCGCTGCTGCTGGATGCCACCCAGCTGGCCACCGCCCTGCTGGGCGATGCCATCGCCGCCAACCTGTTCATCCTCGGCTACGCGTGGCAGCAGGGCCTGGTGCCGCTGTCGTTCGAATCGCTGATGCGCGCCATCGAACTCAACGGTGCCGCCGTGGCGATGAACCAGCAGGCCTTTGCCTGGGGCCGCCTGGCCGTGGTCGACCCGCAGGCGGTGCAGCAGGCCGCCGGCCTGGTGCGCAACCGCCACACCGATACCGAGTCCACCCCGGGCCCGCTGCATCCGCTGCCGCCGGGCGAGTGGGAAGGCAATGAATGGGGTGCGACCGCGGCACCGCGCAACACCGGTGACGAACGCGAACTGCGTGGCCTGCCTGCGCACGGCGGGGACGTGGCGTTCCTGCCGCTGGACGACGCGCGCTTGTCGCGCTCGCTGGATGAAATGATCGAGCGCCGCGCGGCGTTCCTGGTCGAGTACCAGGATGCGGCCTACGCCAACCGCTACCGCAGCCTGGTCGAGCGCGTGCGCCGCGCCGAAGCCGAGCGCATCGGCGGTTCCACCGCGCTGACCGAGACCGTGGCCCGCTATCTGTTCAAGCTGATGGCGTACAAGGACGAGTACGAGGTGGCCCGCCTGTACACCAGCGGCGACTTCCAGCGCCGCCTGCAGCAGCAGTTCGAGGGTGACTACCAGCTGCGCTTCCACCTGGCACCGCCGCTGTTTGCGAAGAAGGACGAGCAGGGCCGGCTGTTGAAGAAGGAATACGGGCCGTGGATGTTCAAGGCCTTCGGCCTGCTGGCCAGGTTGAAGTTCCTGCGTGGCGGTCGCTTCGATGTGTTCGGCCGCACGGCCGAGCGCCGCATGGAACGCACGCTGATCACCGACTACGAGGCCACCGTGCAGGTGCTGCTGGATGGCCTGGACGATGATCGCCTGGCACTGGCGGTGGAGATCGCCAGCATTCCCGAGCACATCCGCGGCTTCGGCCACGTCAAGGAAGCGCATTTCGAACAGGCCAAGGCGCGCGAAGCGGTTCTGCTGGCTCAGTGGCGCAACCCGAAGGCGCTGCACATCGTGCAGGTGGCGTAAGGCCGCGGAACAGGTAATGCCGGCCGCTGGCCGGCATCCATCCTGGCAATCGGTGCCGGCCAGCGGCGGGCACTACCGGCGGTTCAGCCCAGCCGCCACAGCAGCAACCGGTTGTTGGCCGGCATCGCGACATCCCCCAGCCGGGTGAATCCGTTGTCGGCCGCCAGCGCCTGCACCGCCTCGCTGTCGCGGATGCCGCTGCGCGGATCGCGCGCCTTCAGCCAGGCGTCAAACTGCGCGTTGCTGTCGCTGGTGTAGCGACCGCCGTAGTTGAACGGGCCATACACCGCCAGCAGCGCGCCGTGGCGCAGTACCGCAGGCAGCGCGGCGAACAGTGCCTGCACATGCGCCCAGCTCATGATGTGCAGGGTGTTGGCGCTGAATGCGGCGTCGAACATGCTGCCTTCCGGCAGGCTCAGGCCGTTCGCCGGCGGCAGCTCCACCTGCAGTGCCACCGGCGGCAGCAGGTTCAGCAGCGCCGCTTCCGCGCGCCAGGCCTCGATGCCGGGCAGATGGTCCGGATGGTCGGTGGGCTGCCAGCGCAGCCACGGCCAGCGCTCGGCGAAGAACGCCGCGTGCTGGCCGGTGCCACTGCCGATTTCCAGCAGCCGATGACGGTCGCCCATCCACGGGTCGAGCGCGGCGGCGATGGGTTCGCGGTTGCGCTCGCAGGCTGCTGAATACGGCTTGCTCGACATCAGGACGGTGTCCAGGCGGGGTCGGCCCCATTGTGCACGAGGGGGGGTTGCTCGGCAGGGCTTGCAGCCCTGCACCCGCAGGAGCAACGGCAAAGGCCGAAGCAACGTCAAAAGCGGACTTCCTGTGGGTTGGCGGGGTGGGTCCGATTGCGGGGGACGCCGTAAATACGTCCCTGTAGGCTCGGTCGCGCCATCCATGGCGCTCACGCCCCCGCAACCGGACCCACCCCGCCTTCGACAGTTTTCTGCGATCTGTCGGGACATCATGGGGTCAGATCCGTTTTCCGCAGGAAAACGGATCTGACCCCGGTTCCATTTCGATATCTGACAGATGTGTCGACCAAGGTCGACACCTACCAACAGCCGAGGAAATCTGTCAGAGGCGGGGCGGTGTGGGTGGGCAGGACCGTTGGCGCCATGGATGGCGCCATCGAGCCCCCAGGGGTGAGGGCGCTTTGCTTGCGAAGCACTGCTTCGCAAGCGCCCGAACGCACAGCCGCCAGCGGCTGGGCCGGTCTGGGGGTTTACGGCGTGTCCTGCCCACCCACACCGCCCCGCCATCCCACGGAATGCCGCTCTGGCTTTGGCCGTTGCCTTTGCCGCTGCATTGAGCAGGTGCAGGGCGCAGCCCTGCCGAAACCCTCCCAACCATGACTGCAGTCACTTGCCCGGTGGCGCCGCGCTGGCGAAAGTCGAGGAGTTGACGTGATCGGTCCGGCCCGTTGCCAACCGCACGCAAGCGAGAGAGAGAAACGCTGTGCAACGACGTGAGTTCCTGGCTTTTTCCGGTCTGGGCCTGGCGGGCCTGCTGCTGCCGCATTCCCGTGCCATCGCCGCCGAGCAACTGCTCGCCCCGGTCGACCCCCTCCAGCGCCGGCGCCTGGCGGACGTTGCGCTGGCGACCGCACGCACGGCCAAGGCCAGCTACTGCGACGTGCGCATCGGCCGCTACCTCAACCAGTCGGTCATCACCCGCGAGCACCAGGTCGGCAATGTGACCAACCGCGAATCGTCCGGCGTGGGCGTGCGGGTGATCGTCAACGGGGCCTGGGGCTTCGCCGCCACCCACCAGCAGACCGAGGCCGCGGTCCGCGCGGCGGTGGAGCAGGCCGCCGCGATCGCCCGCGCCAACGCAAGCATCCAGACCCGGCCGGTGCAGCTGGCGCCGACGCCGCCGGTCGGGGAGGTGCGCTGGCAGACCCCGATCCGCAGGAACGCGATGGCGGTGCCGATCCAGGACAAGGTCGAGCTGCTGCTGGCACTCAATGCGGCCGCGCTGAATGCGGGCGCCGACTACATCAATTCCACCCTGTTCCTGGTCAACGAACAGAAATACTTCGCCTCCAGCGACGGTTCGTTCATCGACCAGGACATCCACCGCATCTGGTTGCCGTTCACCGCCACCGCCATCGACAAGGCCAGCGGCAAGTTCCGCACCCGCGCCGGGCTGTCCTCGCCGATGGGCATGGGCTACGAGTTCCTCGATGGCGATGCGCGCGGCAAGGTGCAGCTGCCCGGTGGCATCACCGCCTACCGCGATTCCTACGACCCGGTCGAGGATGCCATTGCGGCCGCGCGCCACGCGCGCGAGAAACTGAAGGCGCCGTCGGTGAAGCCCGGCAAGTACGACCTGGTGCTGGACCCGTCCAACCTGTTCCTGACCATCCACGAGAACGTCGGCCACCCACTGGAGCTGGACCGCGTGCTCGGCTACGAAGCCAACTACGCCGGCACCAGCTTCGCTACGCTGGACAAGCGCGACGCCGGCTTCCGCTGGGGCAGCGACATCGTCACCTTCTTCGCCGACAAGACCCAGCCGGGCAGCCTCGGTGCGGTCGGCTACGACGACGAGGGCGTCAAGACCCAGCGCTGGGACCTGGTGCGCGACGGCATCCTGGTCGATTACCAGGCCACCCGCGATGAAGCCCACATCCTCGGCCGCGATGCCTCGCACGGCTGCAGCTATGCCGATTCCTGGTCCAGCGTGCAGTTCCAGCGCATGGCCAATGTCTCGCTGGCGCCGGGCAAACAGCCGCTCAGCGTCGAGGACATGATCAAGAACGTGGAGAACGGCATCTACATCCATGGCCGCGGGTCGTATTCGATCGACCAGCAGCGCTACAACGCGCAGTTCGGCGGCCAGCTGTACTACCAGATCAAGGACGGAAAGATCGCCGGCATGGTCGAGGACGCGGCCTACCAGATCCGCACGCCGGAATTCTGGAATGCCTGCACCGCGATCTGCGACGAGCGGGATTTCCGCCTGGGCGGTTCGTTCTTCGATGGCAAGGGCCAGCCCGGCCAGGTCTCAGCGGTCTCGCACGGTTCGTCCACCACCCGCTTCAACGGCATCAACATCATCAACACCGCGCGCAGTCTCGGCGCTTGAGCCACCCATCCTTCGACATGGAGAGCAGCCTTGCAAAGACGTGACTTCCTGGCCCTGACCGGGCTTACCGCGGGCGGGCTGATCGTGCCCTCCTTCTTCGGCAAGGTGATCGCCGCCGAGCAGCTGCAATCCAGCCTCGACCCGGCGCTGAAGAAGCGCCTGGCCGACGCTGCGCTGCAGGCGGCGCGCAGCGCCGGTGCCACCTACTGCGACGTGCGCATCGGCCGCTACCTGCGGCAGTTCGTGATCACCCGCGAGGACAAGGTGCAGAACGTGGTGAACACCGAGTCCACCGGCGTGGGCATCCGCGTGATCGTCAACGGTGCCTGGGGTTTTGCCGCCACCAACGCGCTGGGTACCGCCGATGTGGCCCGGGCCGCGCAGCAGGCCGCGGCGATCGCCAAGGCCAATGCCGGCGTGCAGACCGCGCCGGTGCAGCTGGCCAAGGCGCCGGGCGTGGGTGAAGTCAGCTGGCGCACGCCGATCCGCAAGAATGCGATGGAGGTGCCGATCAAGGACAAGGTCGGGCTGCTGCTGGACGTCAACGCCGCCGCAATGGGCGCTGGCGCCAGCTTCGTCAATTCGATGCTGTTCCTGGTCAACGAGCAGAAGTACTTCGCTTCCACCGATGGTTCCTACATCGACCAGGACGTGCACCGCATCTGGGCGCCGATGACGGT
Source organism: Stenotrophomonas sp. YJH_SMC_10 (assembly GCF_059371555.1). Classification (NCBI taxonomy): domain Bacteria; kingdom Pseudomonadati; phylum Pseudomonadota; class Gammaproteobacteria; order Lysobacterales; family Lysobacteraceae; genus Stenotrophomonas; species Stenotrophomonas sp. YJH_SMC_10. Next base: position 50,651 of record NZ_JCAFUS010000016.1, read on the forward strand.
CACCGCCATCGACAAGGCCAGCGGCAAGTTCCGCACCCGTTCGGGCCTGTCCTCGCCGATGGGCCTGGGCTACGAGTACCTGGACGGCGCCGCCGCCGGCAAGGTGGTCAGCCCCAATGGCGTGGTCAACTACAGTTCTTCCTACGACATGAAGGAAGATGCCATCGCCGCTGCCCGGCAGGCGCAGGAAAAGCTGAAGGCACCGTCGGTGAAGCCGGGCAAGTACGACCTGGTGCTCGACCCGTCGCACACCTGGCTGACCATCCACGAATCGATCGGCCACCCGCTGGAACTGGACCGCGTGCTCGGCTACGAAGCCAACTACGCCGGTACCAGCTTCGCCACGCTGGACAAGCGCGAACAGCATTTCCAGTACGGCAGCGAGCTGGTCAACATCTTCGCCGACAAGACCCAGCCGGGCAGCCTCGGCGCGGTGGCGTACGACGATGAAGGCGTGAAGTGCAAGCGCTGGGACCTGATCAGCAACGGCAAGCTGGTGGACTACCAGACCATCCGCGACCAGGCCCACATCCTCGGCAAGACCGAGTCCGACGGCTGCTGCTATGCCGACTCGTGGTCCAGCGTGCAGTTCCAGCGCATGGCCAACGTGTCGATGGCACCGGGCAAGAAGCCGCTGAGCGTGCCGGACCTGATCAAGGACGTGGAGAACGGCATCTACATCATCGGTGATGGTTCGTTCTCGATCGACCAGCAGCGCTACAACGCGCAGTTCGGTGGCCAGCTGTTCTACGAGATCAAGAACGGCCAGATCACCCGCATGCTGGAAGACGTGGCCTACCAGATCCGCACGCCGGAGTTCTGGAACGCCTGCACCGCCGTGGCCGACGAGCGCGACTACCGCCTGGGCGGTTCGTTCTTCGACGGCAAGGGCCAGCCGGGCCAAGTCTCGGCGGTCTCGCACGGTTCGTCCACCGCGCGCTTCAACGGCATCAACGTCATCAACACCGCACGCAGCCTCGGCTGACCGGTCAGGAGCCCTTACACCATGAGTATCTTCACCGAAGCCCAGGCCAAGGCCATCCTCGACAAGGTCATCGCCCTGTCCAAGGCCGACGAATGCACCGCCGTGCTGGCCGGCGCGATCGACGGCAACATCCGTTTCGCATTGAACAACGTTTCCACCAGCGGCATCGTCGACAACACCGAACTGGCGGTCACCGTTGCGTTCGGCAAGCGCGTCGGCACGGCCTCGATCAACGAGTTCGACGATGCCGCGCTGGAACGCGTGGTGCGCCGTGCCGAAGACCTGGCCCGCCTGGCCCCGGAGAACCCGGAGTTCATGCCGGCCATTGGCAAGCAGAGCTACCGCGCCAGCCCCACCTTCAGCGAATCCACTGCCGCGATCGATCCGGCCTTCCGTGCCAAGGTTGCCGCAGATTCAATCGCGCCGTGCCGTGGCCATGGCCTGATCGCCGCCGGCTTCCTCGAAGACGGCCAGGGTTTCCAGGCCACCGCCAACAGCAACGGCAACTTCGCCTACCAGCGCACCACCAACTTCAATTACACCTGCACCGTGCGCACCGAGGATGGCCGTGGTTCGGGCTGGGTGGGCCGCAACCTGAAGGACGCCGCCGACTTCAAGGCCGACCAGGACATCCGCATCGCCATGCGCAAGGCCACCGAATCGGCCGAAGCCAAGGCGCTGGAACCGGGCAAGTACACGGTGATCCTGGAGCCGGCCGCAGCGGCGGGCCTGATCAGCTTCATGATGAACTTCTTCAGTGCACGCTCGGCCGATGAAGGCCGCAGCTTCCTGTCGAAGAAGGGCGGTGGCAACAAGCTGGGCGAGCAGGTCTACGACCCGCGCGTGACCATGATCGCCGACCCGTGGCATCCGGAGGCGCCGGTGCTGCCTTGGGACAACGAGGGCCTGCCGCGCGAGCGCATGGCGATCATCGAGAACGGCAGGATCGCCAACCTGGACTACTCGCGCTTCTGGGCGCAGAAGCAGGGCAAGACCGCCAAGGCCTCGCCGGGCAACCTGCTGATGAGCGGCGGCGACAAGAGCACCGCCGAACTGGTGCGTGGCACCCAGAAGGGCATCCTGGTCACCCGTACCTGGTACATCCGCATGGTCGATCCGCAGACCGTGCTGCTGACCGGCCTGACCCGCGACGGCACCTTCTACATCGAGAACGGCCAGATCAAGTACCCGGTGAAGAACTTCCGCTTCAACGAGTCGCCGGTGATCATGCTCAACAACATCGAGGAGCTGGGCAAGCCGGTGCGCGTGGCCGGTGATGAATCGAGCTTCGTGATGATGATCCCGCCGATGAAGCTGCGCGATTTCACCTTCACCTCGCTGTCCGACGCGGTCTGATGGATCGCCGGGCCTGCCTGCGCTGGTTGGCCGCTGCCGCTTCGGCGGCGGCGTTGCCGGCCTGGGCGCAGGCAGGCCCGCGCAGTTCGCGCTACGACTTCTGGTTCACCCGCCTACAGTACGACTCCGGTGACTGGGACGTCGACGCGCGCATGCCGTCCAACCTGATCACCTCGCTGATCGACTACACCGCGCTGCGCGTGGACCCGCAGGAACACGTGGTGGCGCTTGCCGACCCGCGCATGCTGGAGGCGCCGTTCTGCTACCTGGCCGGGCACACGCTGGTGGAATTCAACGCCGCCGAACGGCAGAACTTCGTGCGCTACGTGCGCAATGGCGGCTTCGTCTTCGTCGACGACTGCAACCATGACATCGATGGCCTGTTCGCCACGTCGTTCGAAGCACAGATGGGTCGCCTGTTCGGACCGAAGGCACTGCAGAAGCTGCCCAACAGCCACGCGCTGTACCGCAGCTTCTTCCACTTCCCGGAGGGCCCGCCTGCCACCAGCTTTGAGCTCAACGGCTGGGGCGACGACCTGGTGCACGACTACCTGAAGGGCATCGAGGTCGACGGACGCCTGGGCCTGCTCTACAGCAACAAGGACTACGGCTGCGAGTGGGACTACGACTGGCGCAACAAGCGCTTCCTGGCCGAGGACAACACCCGCTTCGGCGTCAACATCGTGATGTACGCGTTGAACCATTGACAGGACCTGCACGCCCATGACCTCCCCCGACCTCGATTCCCTGTTGCCGCGCCTGGATGCACTGCGCGCCGCGCTCGCACGCGCGGTGGTGGGCCAGCACACCGTGGTCGAGCAGCTGCTGATCGGCCTGCTGGCCGGCGGCCACTGCCTGCTGGAAGGTGCGCCCGGGCTCGGCAAGACCCTGCTGGTGCGCTCACTGGGCCAGGCACTGGAGCTGCAGTTCCGGCGCGTGCAGTTCACCCCGGACCTGATGCCCAGCGACATCCTCGGCACCGAGCTGCTGGAAGAAGACCACGGCACCGGCCATCGCCATTTCCGCTTCCAGCAGGGCCCGATCTTCACCCACCTGCTGCTGGCCGACGAGCTCAACCGCACCCCGCCCAAGACCCAGGCCGCTCTGCTGGAAGCGATGCAGGAACGCACGGTCAGCTACGCCGGTACCACCTACGCGCTGCCCGCGCCGTTCTTCGTGCTGGCCACGCAGAACCCGATCGAGCAGGCCGGCACCTACCCGCTGCCGGAAGCGCAGCTGGACCGCTTCCTGCTGCACGTGCTGGTCGATTACCCCAGCGAGGACGAGGAGCGGCGGATCCTGGAACAGACCACCGGTGGCACCACCGACGCGGTGCCGAAGGTGATGGATGCCGAGGCGGTGATCGCCCTGCAGGCGGCCGTGCGGCAGGTGCATGTCAGCCCCGACGTGCTGGCCTGGATCACCCGGCTGGTGCGCGCCAGCCGGCCCGGCGAAGGCGCACCGGCGGCGATCAACCAGTGGGTCAAGTGGGGCGCCGGTCCGCGCGCGGGACAGTCGCTGGTGCTCGCGGCCAAAGCGCGCGCACTGCTGCAGGGCCGCTTCGCCGCCACCCGCGAGGATGTGCAGGCACTGGCCGCACCGGTGATGCGCCATCGCCTGCTGCTGTCCTTTGCCGCCGAGGCCGAGCAGAAGCGTGCCGACGACGTGGTCGCCGCGCTGCTGCAGGCCGTGCCGTTCCCGGATTGAGCCACGCGTGAACGCAGCTGCCGCCCTGACGTTGCCGCCGGAACTGCGTGCGCGCCTGCGCCTGCTGCGGCTGCGGCCACGCCTGGCCAGCGGCGCCAGTGGCATCGGCCAGCACGCCAGCCGCAGCCGTGGTGCCGGGCTCGAATTCGCCCAGTACCGGGCCTACGAGCCCGGTGACGAACTGCGCCAGATCGACTGGAAGCTGTATGCCCGCTCGGACCGCTTCTTCGTGCGCGAGTCCGAACGCGAAAGCCCGATCACGGTCTGGCTGCTGCTTGATGCCACCGCCTCGGCCGGCCAGGCCGACCGCGCGGCACCGCAGCGCACGCGACTGGACCACATGCGCGGCGTGGCCGTCTGCGTGGTTGAACTGGCCCTGCAGCAGGGCGACCGTTTCGGCCTGCTGGCAATCAATGGCGATGGGTTGCAACTGGTACCCGCCGCAAACGGCGCACGCCAGCGTGATCGCGTGCACCTGCAACTGCATGCCCTGCAGGCGCGCGGCGGCTGGCCTGCGGCCGATCGACTGCGTCCGCTGTGGGAGCGGGTGCGCCCGGGCGACCTGCTGCTGGCGATTGGTGATGGCTTCGACGAGGCCGGCATCGTGCTGCTGGAACAGCTGGCCAGCGCCCGCCGCGAAGTGGCACTGCTGCAGATCCTCACCGCCGACGAGCGCGACTTCCCGTTCGATGCCGGCCATCGCTTCCGCGACCCGGAAACCGGCGAGGAACTGCTGGGTGACGGCGCGGCGATCCGCGCCGACTACCTGCAGCGCTTCGCTGAGGCGCGCAGCGCCTTGCAGGCGCGCCTGCAGGCCAGCGGCATCGCCCGTGCCACCGGCTGGCTCGACCAGCCGCTGGACCAGCCACTGCAGGCACTGTTCGGCCGCGGGGGCGGCGCATGACCCTGCTGTTCCCGTTGGGCCTGGCCGCGCTCGCTGCAGGGTTGCTGCCGCTGCTGATCCACCTGGCCCGCCGCCATCCGTACACGCCACTGGATTTCGCCGCGCTGCGCTGGCTGCGCGCTCAGATCCGGCCGCGCCAGCGCATCCGCTTCGATGACTGGCCGTTGCTGCTGGTGCGCCTGCTGTTGCTGGCCGCGCTGGCAGTACTGCTGGCACGACCTGCGTTGACCGGGCCTGCGCCAGCCCCCACAGCGTGGACGGTCGTGGCCCCGGGGTTGGATGCTGCGGCGCTGCGCGGCACCGCCGACGAGGGCAACTGGCATTGGCTGGCCCCCGGCTTCCCCACCATCGATCAGGCGCCCGGTGCATCCCGTGCGTCGCTGCCCAGCCTGCTGCGTGAGCTGGACGCGCAGCTGCCTGCGGGCACCCCGTTGACCGTGCATGTTCCCGACCCCTTGCCCGGCCTGGATGGCACCCGCCTGCAACTGTCACGCGACGTGCAATGGCACCCGCAGCCGATGCCGGTCACTCCTTCCCGGACGGCCGTGGCCATTCCGCGGCTGCGCGCGCACGACGGAGCGTCCGCCACCGCCCAGCACTGGTTGAATGCACTGCAGCGCGCGTGGGGCATGCAGGCGCCGCTCGCGCCTCTGTTGGCCGATACCCTGCCCGAACGCGGCGAGATCGGCGTCTGGAGCCGCAGCGACGCACTGCCGGCGGATTGGCAGGCATGGCTGCGCGCCGGTGGCCGGGTGATGACTGCCGGCAAGCCTGCTGCCGACGCCCGCATCGTCCTGCGCGATACCGAGGGTGCCCCCCTGCTGTGGCAGCAACGCGTCGGCCACGGGGTCCTGCTGTCTCTGCCCGGCGACTGGGATGCCTCGGGCAACGCTGCCTTGCGCGATCCACAGGTGCCGCGTGCCCTGCTGCTGGCGCTGCAAGCGCCCCCTTCGCCGCGCCTCGGCGATGCACGTGACCAGGCACCGCACCGGGCCGCATTGCCTGCTGCAACACCACCGCTGCGCGAGCCGACGCCTTGGCTGCTGCTCGCCATCGTGCTGCTGTTCGCGCTGGAGCGCTGGATGGCCAGCAGCCGCCGGCGCAGGGTGGCCGCATGAACACCCTGCAACGCGCCTGGCAACGCGCGCGCCGCCGCCGGGCGCTCATCACCCTGCTGCTGGGCCTGCCATGGGCGCTGGCCGCCACGATGCTGGCCCTGCGCCTGGCCGGCTTCGATAGCGCCTGCGTGGTCGGCACGGTCAGCCTGCTCGCCTGCGCAGCGCTCGCCACGGCGCGTTCCCGCCAGTTGGACCGGCAGTGGTTGCAGCGCCAGCTCGACGGCAGCGGTAGCAGCGAGGACAGTGCCGACCTGCTGTTCGCCGATGGCGCTACGCTCAATCCACTGCAACAGCGCCAGCGCACGCATGTACTTGCCACGCTGGAGCGCGCAATGCCGGACCTGCGTCCGCGCTGGCCGCGCAGGGCGTTGGCCCTGAACTGGGTCGCGGGCCTGGCCATCGTTGCGCTGGCATTCGGCTGGCCACCTTCCAGCCCCGGCCCCGCACCGGCGCGCACATCGGCGCCTGGCAGCACGGCGGCCGCAGGCCCGCTGCACCTGCAGTCCGCCCGCCTGCGCATCGATGCGCCGGCCTATACCGGCCAGGCCACGCTTACCCAGAGCACGCTGGATGCCAAGGTCGCCGCCGACAGCACGCTGTCGTGGTCGCTGCGCTTCGATCGCGCGCCGGACAAGGCATGGTTGCAGTTCCACGACGGCCGGCGGCTGCCGCTGAGCCAGCGGGATGGACAGTGGCAGGCGGAGGACGTGGCGCGCACGCCGGTGCTGTACCGCGTGGTGAGCGAACCCGCACTGGCCGAAGCCCGCCTGCACCGGCTGGATGTGGTCGCTGACCGCGCGCCCAGCGTACGCGTGCTGGAGCCCGCCGCGACCCTGGTTCCGGGCACGCCCGGGCAACGCCAGTGGTCGCTGCGCTTCGAGGCCAGCGATGACTACGCCGTGGCCACGCAGGCAACGCTGTCGATCACCGTCACGCAGGGCAGCGGCGAGAACATCACCTTCGTTCGCCGCAGTGTCGGCCTCATCGGCAGCGGCGAAGCGACCGCACGGCGTTTCGCGCATACCCTCGACCTGGCCGCGCTGGGCGCGCAACCCGGCAGCGATGTCATCGCCCAGCTGGAGGTACGCGACAACCACGCGCCGACGCCGCAGACCGGGCGCAGCAGCAGTGTGATCCTGCGCCTGCCCAGCGCCGACGTCGCGCTCGGTGCCGAGCTGGAAGGACGGATCAAGAAGACCCTGCCGGCCTACTTCCGCAGCCAGCGGCAGATCATCATCGATGCCGAAGCGCTGATCCGGCAGCGGCGCACCCTTGCCGCCGACGACTTCGTGAAGCGCAGCGATGCGATCGGCGTCGACCAGCGCATCCTGCGCCTGCGCTATGGCCAGTTCCTGGGCGAAGAAAGCGAAGGCGCACCGAAGCCGCCGCCGACCAGCGACCTGCCCACCAGCGATGCGCCGACCGCGGACAGCCACGACGACGATCACGATCACGACCATGGCGCCGGTGCCGGAGCGCACGACGCGCATGGCCACGATCACGGCGGCAAGCCGGCCAATGCCGATACGCCACCGGTGTTCGGCAGCGATACCAACGTGCTCTCCGAATACGGACACACCCATGACCACGCCGAGGCGGCGACGCTGCTCGATCCGCAGACCCGCGCCACCCTGAAGGCCGCGCTGGACCAGATGTGGTCGGCCGAAGGCGAGCTGCGCCAGGGGCGCCCGCAGCAGGCGCTGCCGTTCGCCTACAAGGCCCTGGGTTTCATCAAGCAGGTGCAGCAGGCCGAACGCATCTATCTGGCCCGGGTCGGGCCGGAGCTGCCGCCGATCGATGAAGGCCGACGCCTGGGCGGTGACCGCGCCGGGCTGGCCAGCCGTGAGCTGCCGTTGGCCGCGCGCACCCCACCGGATCCGGCCATCGTCGAAGCCTGGCAGCGCCTTGGTGATGACAACGGCGCACCGGATCTCGACGCGCTCGCGGCCTGGCAGCAGCGCAACGCTCCCTACCTGCCCGATGCACTCGATCTGGCCGCCGCCATCGAACAACTGCGCATCGAGCCCAGTTGCAGCGATTGCCGCCAGCGCCTGCGCGCGCAGCTGTGGCGGGCGCTGCAGCGTCCACTGCCGCAGGCGATGCGGCGCAGTGCCGCTGATGCGATGGGCCAGCGCTACCTCGATGCGCTGGAGGCGCAGCCATGAACACCGCCGGCCTGAATCTGTGGATCGCGCTAGCACTGGCCCTGATCGTGGTCATCGCCAGCGTGCGCCAGCTGCGTGGCAGCACCGCGTCCCCAGGCAGCCGGTGGTGGGTGATCGCGCTGCAGATCATCGCCGCCGCGCTGCTGTACGTCTGCCTGGTGCCGCCCACCCGCCAGCAACCCGCCAGCGGTCTGGTCGTGCTCGGAATCGATGCCGGCAAGGCCGGCGCACTGCCGGCCAGCGAAGGCCCGCTGCTGCTGTTGCCGGAAGCGGCCGATGTGCCCGGCGCCCAGCGCGTCCCCGATCTGGCCACCGCGCTGCGCCTGCACCCGGCCTCCACGCTCACCCTGGTCGGTGCCGGCCTGGCTGCGCGCGATCAGGACACCGCGCTGCCAGCGGACGTGCGCTGGCAGCCGGCGCCACCAGCACGCGGTTGGATCGCGCTGCGACCACCGGCCGACGTCGCGCCCGGTGCGCGCTTCGAGGTACGGGCGCAGGCACGCGGCGTTGCCCGGGCGAAGGCGGAGCTGCTCGACCCGGCCGGCAGCGTCGTCGACCGCCGCGATGTTGCAGCAGATGGTCAGGTGCAGCTGAGCGGCGTTGCCCGCGCTGAAGGCCGCAGCGTGTTCCAGCTGCGCCTGCTTGATGCCGACGGCCATGGGGTGGACAGCGTGCCGGTGCCGCAGCAGACCCTGCCGGCCGCGCCGCTGCGCCTGCGGGTGCGCGCCGGTGCGCCGGGACCAGAATTGAAGTACCTGCGGCGATGGGCGGCCGATGCCGGCATCCACGTGCAGGTGCAGGCCGATGTCGGCGCCGGGGTAAGCGTCGGCGACGGTGCATTGCCGCTCGATGCGGAATCACTGGCACGCATCGACCTGCTGGTGCTGGACGAGCGCAGCCTGGCCGCGTTGAGCACAGCCCAGCTGGCCACCGTGCGCCAGGCCCTGCGCGAGGGACTGGGTGTACTGGTGCGCAGTGGCGGCACGGCTTCGGCGAGCATGCGCCTGCGCCTGCGCGAACTGGGGCTGCCGGTGCAGGGCGATGGCAGCAGCCACGCGCTCGAACTTCCCGGCGACGGCGACAGCGCGGTGCTCGCGGCGCGACGTGGCCCGCTCGCCGCAGGTACGCTGCCGACCGGCTACGGCGAAGAGGCGGACCGCAGTTCGCACAGCGCCGCCCTGCCCACGCTGGAAGCACTGGCGCTGCAGGCGCCGGGCAGCACCGCGCTGCTGCACGATCGCACCGGCAGGGCGGTCGGCGGCTGGCGCGCTGCCGGCAGGGGCCGCATCGGCCTGCTGCCACTGACCGACACCTGGCGCTGGGTGCTGGCCGGCCGCGACGACCGCCACGGCGAGCTGTGGAGCGGCGTGGTTGCCACGCTGGCGCGTGCGCAAGGCAGCGCCGATGCGCTGTGGTCGCCACAGCCGATCAGCTGGGCCGGCGAACGGCAGGCGCTGTGCGGCGTGCAGGCACCGCTGCAGGCCTTCAACGCACGCGGCGGCGGTGTGCCGCTGATCGTCGACCGCACCACGTCAGACCTGCGTTGCGCGGGCTGGTGGCCGCGTGAGGCGGGCTGGCAGCGCCTGCGGCACGGTGAGACTACGGTCTGGCGCTACGCATTCGACCCGAAGGACGCGCCCGCACTGCACCGGCAGGCGATGATCGAGGCCACCACGCAGGCGTTGGCCTCACGTACGTCGGCGAATACGACGCTCATGTCGCCGGTGCCGGGCTCACGCTGGCCCGGGTGGCTGGGTTTTGTGCTGTGCGCATCGCTGCTGTGGTGGCTGGAGCGGCGGCGCTGACCCGGGCTCGGATCCCTTTCGCTGGCGAAAGGGCTCTGAACCCACCGACTGGATCGCACACAGCATCCACGCATGGCGTGGATCTACCAGCTCCCTCCGTCATGCGTCCTTCAGTGCTTCGCCGCGCGCCGGTACACGCCGTTGAAGCGCACGTTCATGCCGCCGCATTCGCTGTTGTCGGCCACGATCAGCACCTCACCCAGCGAATGCACCCGCACCTTGCAGGTGTCTTCAACGAATTCCACATCGGCACCACGCGGCGTCGCGCGCGCTTCCACCTGGCCCATGTTCGGCCCATACGGACGCTGCTCCGGCGTGGGGTTGGCGGAGGGCCAGTAGGCGTCGCCTTCCACATGCAGCTGCCCGCCCTGCACGGTGATGCGCAGGCCGTTGTCGCCGTCTTTCCAGTGCCCCGCCCAGTCCTTCAGCGCCGGCACAACCACCGGCAGCGGCTGCAGCTTGCTGCGGTCCACCCAGCCCGCACTGCCGCCCACCTTGTTCGGGAAGAACGCGCAGCGGTAACGGCCCAGGTCGCGACCGGTCACCACCGTATCGCCGTTGATCACATAGCCGCGCTGGCGGCAGGCGGGTTCGCCCTTCGCCGGGCAGCCGTCCATGTCGCCGAGCAGGTACAGGCGTGGCGTATCGACCACGCGTGCCAGCGCAAACTGGCCCTGTTCGGACGGAAATGCGCCATTGCGGCAGGCGCCCCCACCGGCGATGCCGTCAGCGAAGGCGGACGCCGGCAGCAATGCAGCCAGCAGGCAGAACGAACGCAGGAACATGGCAGCGCTACCGATTGAGGAACCCGCAGGATAACCGGCCTACTTCACCGGCGGCGCCTCGCCCCCATCCTGCTGCTGGGAAAAGCGCAGCGCACGCTGCTGCTGTTCGGCACTGAGCTCCGGCGGAGGCCGTGCAACGGCCGCCTGGATCTGGTCCGGCCCGCCGGTGAGCTTGTTGATCCCCTTGGCCGCCGCCAGCACGCCCTTGACCACGCCCATCATGATGTAGCCGCCGCCCATGCTGACCTGCTCCGGCGACGGCGGTTCGCTCCAGTCGCGGCTGAAGCGGTTGTCGCCGAACTTTACCGGGTTCTTGAAGCGATACAGGTCCAGCGGCTCGTCGTCGGGCTTGAGCGCTCGCACTTCGCCGAGGGTGGTGACGTTGTCCTGCGATGGAGCGGCGGGGAGGGACGCGGTGCCTGCAGCCGGCGCATCCACCGGGGGAGTGGGCGCTGGGTCAGGCCCCGCTATCGGCGCGGCCTGCTGCGCCTGCGCGAGACCCGCCAGCAACAGGCTGACCAGGAGTGCTCCCTGCGTTCCACGTCGTGCCACAGCCATCCACCCTGTTGGTTGCGTCCAGCACCCAAGGATACGGATGCCGGCTTCAGAATTCGTTGCTGCATCGGCAGCTGTTCAGCCAGGGGAGATGCAGCGATGCCATCCGGCAAAGGCACTGAACGGTTCACGGCCGCGCAGGCGGTGTCTCACATCCTGAGACGTGGATGTGGTGCCATGTGACCCCTCGTAAAACGTCCCGGCTCCACTTTCCATGGTCTACGAACTCGCCAAGCGCACCGCCGATGCGGAGCAGAAGCTCGCCACCCGCGATGGCCTGCCGGCCCGCGATGGCGCACTGCTCAGCGCGCGCCTGCAGCGTCGCTACCAGGACCGCATCACCGGCAGCTTCGCCATTCCCGGCCGCGAAGGCCGCTATGCGCCGCTTCCCGCCTCGGTACCGCCGGCGCTGGCCGCGGCGCTGCAGGCACGCGGCATCGAGCAGCTCTACAGCCACCAGGCCGAGGCCTGGGAGGCCAGCCAGCGCGGCGAGCACGTGGCCATCGTCACCCCCACCGCCAGCGGCAAGTCGTTGTGCTACACCTTGCCGGTGGTCAGCGCGGCCATGCAGGACAAGGCCAAGGCGCTGTACCTGTTCCCGACCAAGGCGCTGGCCCAGGACCAGGTGGCCGAGCTGCTGGAACTCAACCGTGCCGGCGACCTGGGCGTGAAGGCCTTCACCTTCGATGGCGATACCCCGGGTGATGCACGGCAGGCGATTCGCCTGCATGGCGACATCGTGGTGTCCAACCCGGACATGCTGCACCAGGCGATCCTGCCGCATCACACCAAGTGGGCGCAGTTCTTCGAGAACCTGCGCTACATCGTCATCGACGAGGTGCATACCTACCGCGGCGTGTTCGGCAGCCATGTCACCAACGTGCTGCGCCGGCTCAAGCGCATCTGCGCGTTCTACGGCGTGCAACCGCAGTTCATCCTGTGCTCGGCCACCATCGGCAACCCGCAGGCGCATGCCGAGGCGTTGATCGAGGCGCCGGTCACCGCCATCACCGAATCCGGCGCACCCAGCGGGCCGAAGCAGGTGCTGCTGTGGAACCCGCCGGTGATCAATCCGGACCTGGGCCTGCGCGCTTCAGCGCGCTCGCAGAGCAACCGCATCGCGCGCATCGCGATCAAGTCCGGGTTGAAGACGCTGGTGTTCGCGCAGACACGGCTGATGGTCGAAGTGCTGACCAAGTACCTGAAGGACATCTTCGACCACGACCCGCGCAAGCCGCCGCGCATCCGTGCCTACCGCGGCGGCTACCTGCCCACCGAACGCCGCGAGACCGAGCGGGCGATGCGCGCCGGCAACATCGACGGCATCGTCAGCACCTCGGCGCTGGAGCTGGGGGTGGATATCGGCAGCCTGGACGTGGTCATCCTCAACGGCTACCCCGGCAGCGTGGCCGCCACCTGGCAGCGCTTCGGCCGTGCCGGCCGTCGCCAGCAGCCGGCGCTGGGGGTGATGGTGGCCAGCTCGCAGCCACTGGACCAGTACGTGGTGCGGCATCCGGATTTCTTTGCCGAAGCCTCGCCCGAACATGCGCGCATCGCGCCGGACCAGCCGCTGATCCTGTTCGACCACATCCGCTGCGCCGCGTTCGAGCTGCCGTTCCGGGTCGGCGATGGCTTCGGCCCGATCGACCCGGAAGTGTTCCTGGAAGCGCTGGCCGAAACCGAGGTCCTCCACCGCGAAGGCGAACGCTGGGAATGGATCGCCGACAGCTACCCGGCCAACGCGGTCAGCCTGCGCGCGGTCGCCGACGGCAACTTCGTGGTGGTCGACCGCAGCGATGGCCGCCAGCAGATCATCGCCGAGGTCGATTATTCCGCCGCCGCGCTCACCCTGTACGAGGGCGCCATCCACATGGTGCAGTCCACGCCCTACCAGGTGGAAACGCTGGACTGGGAGGGCCGCAAGGCCTACGTCACCCGCACCCACGTGGACTACTACACCGACAGCATCGACTTCACCCGGCTCAAGGTGCTGGACCGCTTCGACGGCGGCGTGGCCGGCCGTGGCGATTCGCACCATGGCGAAGTGCACGTGGTGCGTCGCGTGGCCGGCTACAAGAAGATCCGCTACTACACCCACGAGAACATCGGTTATGGCCCGGTGAATCTGCCCGACCAGGAACTGCACACCACCGCGGTCTGGTGGCAGTTGCCGCAGGCCCTGCTGCTGCGCGCGTTCGCCAGCAAGCAGGATGCGCTCGATGGCTTCCTCGGTGCGGCGTATGCGCTGCACATCGTCGCCACCGTGGCGGTGATGGCCGATGCGCGCGACCTGCAGAAGTCGGTCGGCAACGGCGATGGTTCCTGGTTCGCCATCGCCGACCAGAGCGGCCGTGGCCAGCTGCGCGGCAGCGAAGGCGATCCTGGCGGGGTGGAGCTGCTGCAGGAGTTCGTACCCACGGTCTATCTGTACGACAACTTCCCCGGCGGCGTCGGCCTCAGCGAACCGCTCTGGCAGCGCCAGGCCGAGCTGGTGCAGCGCGCGCGCGAACTGGTCCAGCGCTGCGACTGCAAGGCCGGCTGCCCGGCCTGTGTCGGCCCGGTGCTGGCCGCACAGGAGGACGATGAGACCTCGCCGCGGGCGCTGGCGCTGCGCGTGCTGGACCTGTTCGATGCCGAAGCCTGCCAGTACGTGCGCGACGTGGTGGTGACCACGCGCGAGCCGATGGAGTTGCTGGCACCGTGAGCCTGAGCCTGGACAAGCTGCGCCTGCTGCGGAAGCAGGCCGGCGACCCGAAAGCCGCCGTACCGGCGGCACCGGACGCTCCCGCTGCACCTGCGGCACCGCGGGCCGCCAACGATGCGCGACAGCCGCCGGTCGAGCGCTCGGTGTTCGCCTGGGTCGAACAGGAGATCCGCCACAAGCCGACCGGCACTGCGGCCTGTGCCCCGGCACCGGCACCGGCGCCGGCGCCGGCAACGCTGCGGCGGCCGGAGGTGGGAAGCCTGCATCGCCTGCTCGGCCTGCGCGCGCGCGGTTCCGCCACGCCGGCACGCGCCAGCGCACAGGATCGCCAGCTACCGGGGGATGAGATCGCACCGGGCCTGTTCCTGGTCGAATCGCTGCAACCGCAGCCGATCCCGGCCGCCCCGTTGTCACTGGCCTTCGCCAGGCGCGAGGACCAGCACGTGGCCGCGCGCGATCTGCTGTTCTTCGATACCGAGACCACCGGGCTGGCCGGTGGCACCGGCACCCGCGCCTTCATGATCGGCGCGGCCGACTGGCACGTGTGCCCGCAGCGCGGCGAGGGCCTGCGCATCCGCCAGCTGCTGATGGCCACGATGGCCGCCGAGGACGCCATGCTGGCCACCTTCGCCGGCTGGCTGCAGCCGTCCACCGTGTTCTGCAGCTACAACGGCCGCAGCTACGATGCGCCGCTGCTGAAGGCGCGCTATCGGCTGGCCCGCCAGCCCGACCCGATCAGTGCACTGGACCACGTCGACCTGCTCTACCCCACGCGCCGCCGTTACCGCGGCCGCTGGGAGAACTGCAAGCTGTCCACCATCGAACGCCAGCTGCTGCGCGTCGTGCGCGAGGACGACCTGCCGGGCTCGGAGGCGCCTGGTGCCTGGTTGCGCTTCCTGCGCGGCGGCGACGCGGTGAACCTGCGGCGGGTGGCCGACCACAACCACCGGGACGTGGTGACCCTGGCCCTGCTGTTGCAGCGGCTGGTACGCGAGGAACAGCGCGAACGCGAGACGCTGGCGCTGGTCGGGCAGTAGGCGTTGACATGCCCTGACGGTGGCAGCGGTGACACTGCCGGCACCATCCACGCCTGGAGCCCGACGATGCGTCCCAGTCCCCTTGTCCTGCTCGCCATCCTGCCCTTGGCCGCCTGCAGTCACGCCGGCGGCAGCACCGCCCACGATCCTGCGCCGGTGCCCGTGGCCGATGCCGGGCACGAATGCAGACCCGAGGCGCTGGACGCCTTCACCGGCAAGACCGCCGACGAGGCCACGATCAGGAAACTGGTGGCTGACAGCGGCGCGCGCGGCGCACGGGTGGTCAAGCCGGGCATGGCGGTGACCATGGACTTCCGCCAGGACCGCGTCACCGTGCAGGTGGACGCGCAGAACCGCATCGAACGCGCCAGCTGCGGTTGATCGACCCGGTGGGTGCCGGCCACTGGCCGGCGCCCCACATTGCCGGCCAGCGGCCGGCACTACCAGTCAGAGACGCTCGGCCTTGCCGCTGGCCAGTGCGCGCGCGATCACCTGCTGTGCCTGCTGCGACGCCTGCGCATGCACGCGGGCCTGGCGCTCGCCAAGCGCGGCCTGCTGGCTGCCCAGCGCCGCCTGACGGCTGGCCAGTTCAGACTGCTGGCTGGCCAGCCGCTGGATGTCGCGGGTGTGGCTGGCACGCGCGCTTTCGTTGTCCACGTCCTGCATGGCACGACGTGCCTGTGCTGCGGCCTCACGCGCGGCCTCACGTGCAATGGACGAATCGCGGGTCGCGCCCCGCGCCGCCTTCGCCGCCTCGGCCGCCGCTTCGCGGTTGATGTCATGCGCGGCCATCGCACTGCGCGCGGCCTCGGCGGCCGCCAAGGCGATGCGTCGCGCCTCCTCGCCCTGCAGGCGGCCCATCTCGCCCATCTGCCTGCCGAGTTCACCCTGCCGGCGGCCCAGCGCACTCTGCTGACGGCCGAGTTCGCGCTGCTGGCGGCCCAGATCCACCGCGCCACTGTAGGCACGCTGCAGGCTCTGGATCATCATCGGATCGCGCACCACGTAGCGCTTGTCGCCCTGGCGGAACCACAACGCCGGGCCCTTGCCGAGCTGCCGGCGGGCCACCGTCACGTCATCCATACCGCCGTTGGCGAAGGTCGAATCACCATCGACCAGCACGAAGGCCTGCGGCGGCGACCTGCCCAGGTCCAGGCGGCCATAGGTGGTGATGGATGAGGCCGTCGAAGTCGTTCCCTGGGGGTCTTCGGCCATGCCGGCGGCGGCGTCGAAATCGGCCACGTCGGCATCGTCGGGCCCGGTCGTATCAGCGGGTTCGGCCGGTGCTGCAGGCGCCTCCGGTGCAGCCGGTGCTGCAGGCGCCGCCGGCACACCCGCGGCCGATGGCGGTGCGGCCGGGGCCTTGGGAGCCTTCGGCGGTGGCGGCACAGCCACCTTCGGTGCCGTCGGCGGCGCGGGCGGAGTTGGCGGCACCGGGGCCGCGACCAGGCGCATCGGCGCCACGCCCACCAGGACCACCACGGCCGTCAGCGCCATCGCCAGAACGCGCGGGCAGGCCCGGCGCGGCTGCAGCGACAGCAGGCGGCGCTTGAGGCTGGTGGCGTCCGGCGCGGCACTGGCCACGCCCAGGTGTGGCTGCGGCGCAACGCCCAGCTGCAGCAGCAGGCGGCCATAGGCCTGGCGGCTGGCACCCTGCTGGCCCACCACGGCCGCATCCACGGCTTCCTCGCGGGCCTGCGCGTATTCGCGCACCGACAGGCGCAGCAACGGGTGGAAGAAGAACAGATGCTGGGCCAGCGCGGGCAGCAGGCCCCATTGCAGGTCACGGCGCTGCAGGTGCTGCAGTTCGTGGGTCAGTGCCAGGTCCAGCGCGTCGCCCTGCAGGGCGTTGTCGCCCGCCGGCAGCAGCAGCACCGGGCGGAACGGACCGACCAGCTGCGGTGCGTCCACCTGCCTGCTCATCCACAGCCGCGGCGCAGGGCGCACGCCGTGTGCATCGGACGCCAGCTGCAACGCGGCTACCAGCGCCTCGTCCGTGCAGGGATACGCCGCCGCCAGCAACGCGCGGCAGCGACGCCATTCACCGAAGGTGCGCAGGGCCATCAGCAGCACGCCCGACATCCACAGGCCGGCCAGTGCCACCGCCCACCACGCCATGGCCGGCATGTCCGCCGCAGCCGTGGGCATCGCAGCCAGCAGCTGTGCCGAGGCTTCCGGGGCCAGCGGATAGACCACGTCGGCGGCCGCATCGGTTGCGGTCATCGCCACCGCCTGCGGTGCGGGCAGCCAGGCCAGCTGCAGCGGCTGGCTCCAGAACAGGCCAAGCACGGCCTGCAGCGATACCAGCCACCACAGGCGGCAGCGGGTCGCCGCCGACAGTGACGGCAGCGCGCGGCACACGCCATACACCAGGGCCACCAGCAACACAGTCTGCAGGCTGGTCCAGCCCAGCCGTTCCAACAACGGGATCAGCATCGTGGTGTCCATGGCTCAGCCCTCGTGGCGACGCGATTGGAGTTGGGCCACCAGCGCTTCCAGCTCGGCCAGTTCGTTGTCGCTGACCTGCTGGCGCTGCGACAGGTAGGCCACGAACGGCGACACCGAGCCCTGCAGGGTGTTGTCGACGAACTGGGCCACGGCGCCCTGCAGCACGCTCTGCGGGCCACGGGTGGCCTGGTAGCGGTAGACGCCGTCCTGCTGGTGGCGCTGAAGATACCCCTTCGCCCGCAGCCGCTCCATCATCGTCAGCACGGTCGAACGGGCCAGGCCGCGGGCCTCGCCGTAGCCACTGGCGACCTCGCCGACCGTGGCCGGCGCATGTTCATCGATGTACTGCAGCAGGGCCAGTTCCTGGTCCCCGATCGTCTTGCCACGCATGACACCACTCCCTTGACTACACGTGTCGTCACTTTCTCTGTGACGACAACTGTAGTCAACCCCCCGGAAGTCATGGGCCGACGAACGGTAGGCACCACCGCGCACTTAAACCTTTGACGCGCCGTCTGCATCCGATCCGCAACGTCCCAGTGGAATGCCGCATGTTCCGTCCCACGCTCCGAGTGCTGCTCATGCTCATCAGTGCACTGCCCTTCGCTGCCATCTCTGCCAGCCACGACCCGGCCAACGACCAGACCCGCCGCCTGATCCGCCAGGTCATGCTGGAACAGCGCATCCCCGGCTTGCAGGTCGCCGTGGTCAAGCAGGGACAGATCGTGCTGTCAGAGGCCTATGGCCTGGCCAACGTCGAGAACGGCGTGCCCGCCTCGCGCGATACCCGCTTCCCGCTCAATTCGGCCACCAAGGCGTTCACCGGCGTGGCCGCCGCACAGTTGGCACAGCGGGGGCAGCTGGATCTGGACGCGCCGGCGTCGCGCTACCTGGATGATCTTCCACCTGCGTGGAAAGACGTACGCGTGCGCCAGTTGCTGGCGCATACCTCAGGCCTTCCGGACATCCTTGATGCGAACGGACTGCTTGGCGGTGGCTCCGAGGCACAGGCATGGGCGGCAGTCACCGCGCGCCCTGTCGAAGCCGCCCCGGGGCAGCGTTTTGCCTACAACCAGACCAACTACGTGCTGCTGGCCAGGATCATCGCGCAGCTATCCGGCATGCCCTACGAACGCTTCCTGGCCACCGGCCAGTTCAGCAGTGCACGCATGGCGCGCACCACCTTCGGCGACAGCTATGACCTGATTCCGGAGGTAGCGACGATGTACAGCCTGGCCCCGCGTGCCACCGACGCGGCGGATGCGCCGTCGCGCCTGTCGCACTGGTTCTATGACATACCGCCTTCGCTGTGGGCCGGTGGCGGCATCCTCACCACCGCCGACGACACCGCGCGCTGGCTGGTCGCGCTGACCGAAGGCGGCCTGCTGGACGACGCCGCGCGTGCACGCATGTGGTCGGCCGAGCGTCTGGCCGATGGCCGTGCCGGCCCCTGGGCCGCCGGCTGGCCCGTGCTGCAGGACACACCGGACCTGCAGGTCGCCGGCATCGGCGGTGCCCGCTCGGCCTTCGTGGTCTATCCCGAGCGCGGCGTGGCAGTGGTGGTGCTGACCAATCTTGTCGGTGCCAATCCGCAGCAGTTCATTCCACGCATTGCCGATCTTTATGCGCCTGCGGTGACCGTGCCCTGAGGCGGCCGGCCAGCGGCCGGCGCTACCGGCAGTGCCTGTTCACCCACGCGGCCCGCCCATCACCGGCAGGATCACCCCGCTGATGTAGCTGGCACAGGCTGGCGACGCCAGGAACACATAGGCCGGTGACAGTTCCTCGGGCTGTGCGGGCCGGCCCATGTCACTGTCCTTGCCGAATTCCGCTACGTCTTCAGCCTGCTTGTCAGCCGGATTCAACGGCGTCCACACCGGACCGGGTGCCACGCAGTTGACCCGGATGCCACGTGGCAGCAGCTGGCTGGCCAGGGCCTTGGTGAACGCATGGATCGCGCCCTTGGTGGCCGAGTAATCGATCAGCGCCTTGCTGCCGAAGAGTCCGGTTTCCGAACCGGTGTTGATGATGCTGGCGCCCTCGCCCATGTGCGGCAGTACCGCACGCGCCATCTGGATGTAGCCGCCGATGTTGGTCTGCAGCGTCTCCTGCAGGTGCGCGTCTTCCAGATCCTCCAGCCGCTCGCAGTGCAGCTGGAACGCGGCGTTGTTGACCAGGATGTCGATGCCACCGAAGGCCTTGGCCACCTGCTTCACCGCCTTGTTGCAGAAGCGCGGGTCGCGCACGTCACCGGCGATCACCACACAGCGGCCGCCTTCGCGCTCCACGTGCTGGCGGGTGAGGTCGGCATCTTCGGCCTCGTCCAGGTGCAGGACCGCCACATCGGCGCCTTCGCGTGCGAACAGCACGGCCACCGCGCGGCCGATGCCGGAATCACCGCCCGTGACGATCGCGCGCATGCCCTGCAGCTTGCCGCTGCCGGTGTAGTCCGGCGCGAGGAAGCGCGGCGCCAGCGCCAGTTCGTGTTCGTGCCCCGGCTTTGCCAGCTGCTGGGCCGGCATGGCCTCCGGCTGGCGGCGTGCGCCGGCCTGGGTGGCGGTCTTTTTCGTGGCCTTCTTGGCCGCGCGGGCGTCCTTGGCCTTTTCCTGGTCCTGCAGGCGCCGCTGCCGGGCGGCAACGCGGGCGGCACGGGGATCACCGGCGGCGGCCTTGCGCGT
The DNA here is from genome assembly GCF_059371555.1 of Stenotrophomonas sp. YJH_SMC_10. Lineage (NCBI taxonomy): Bacteria > Pseudomonadati > Pseudomonadota > Gammaproteobacteria > Lysobacterales > Lysobacteraceae > Stenotrophomonas > Stenotrophomonas sp. YJH_SMC_10. The sequence continues at coordinate 70,898 of NZ_JCAFUS010000016.1, forward strand.
TGCGGTCTTCACCACCCGCGTACGCGCAGTGCCTGCAGCCGTTTCCGCAGCCGGCGCCTTCGCACCCTTGCGTACCTTGGGGGATGCCTTGCGGCGGGCGGGCACCTTCTTGCTCGTGGCCATGGGGTCTCCTTCAGTCAGATGGGAATGGGGGCTGCTCAGGCGCGGTCGGCCACGCCCTGCACGCCGGCGTGGCTGGCACAGTGCGCACAGCAGAAGATCCGGCCGTCGCCTTCGACGCCGTGGCCGATCACCGCGCAGTCGCAGTGCGCGCAGTGCGGGGCGAAGGCATGGATCGCGCACTCGAACGAGTCAAACGTGCCGCTGCGCCCGCCCTGCTGCAGGGTGAAGCTCTTGTCGTAGTCGTTACCGCAGACATCACAGGTGGCCATCTCGCGCCTCCGTGGTGTGGAAAGAAACGTCAGTGTGGCCATCGCCGATGTCGCCGACGGTGAATGCCCTGTGTCGCGCGCGTGCAGGCCATTCATGCCGTCACCACGCAGCGCCCGGCACGCTGTCGACCCGATCACCACGGAGCAGGACCATGATGCGCGCATTCAGCGTGGCCGTACTCACTTTCGCCGTCACCGCCTGCAGCAGTACGCCGGTCGCACAGGTACAGCCGATCGATGGCGTGATTTCCGGCCAGTGCCACAGCGACAAGGTGCGTGGCGCCGTGGGCCTGGCCGCTTCGGACGCCACCGTGGCCCGCGCACGCGTGGACAGCGACAGCCTGCAGGTGCGCGTGCTGCGCCATGACGGCCCGCGGGTACCACCGGCCAGTGAAGGCGGCGACCGCCTGACCATCGAGAAAGGCCGGACCAACAACATCGTCGCGATCTATTGCGGCTGACGACGGCGGCTGAGCCGGCGCGCCCTGCGCAGTACGCGCAGGGTGGCCTGCTCCCACTGGCGCGGCCCACGCAGGCCGGCCAGCGCCGCCAGTTCACCGCGCTCCCAGCCGGCAAACACGCACGGGTCGATGTAGGCCTTGCGGCACACGGCCGGTGTGTTGCCCAACCGCGCCGCGACCTGGCACACCACGCTGCGCTGTGCCTGCGCCAACGCACGCTGGCTGGCCGGTTCCGGCAGCTCGGTGGCGGCAAACGCCTGCACTGCGGCCACGGTGCCGCCCCAGGTGCGGAAATCCTTGGCCGTGAAATCTTCGCCCATCACTTCGCGCAGATAATCGTTCACTGCACCCGAATCCACCGGCTGCAGCGCACCTTCATCGTCGCGGTACTGGAACAGCGCCTGGCCCGGCAGCTGCTGCAGGCGCCGCACCAGCAGCCCCAGCCGGCGATCACCCACGGTCACTTCCTGCAGCTGGCCGGACTTGCCTCGGAAACGCATGCGCACCCGCCCACCCCGCAACAGCTCCAGATGGCGGTTGCGCAGGGTGGTCAGCCCGAATGAACGGTTCTGCTGGGCATAGGTTTCATTGCCGACCCGCACCAGCGTGTCGGCCAGCAGTGCGACCACCATCGCCAGCACCTTTTCGCGCGGAAACCCTGGACGCTTCAGGTCCCGCGACAGCCGTCGCCGCAGCGTGGGCAGGGCGTCGCCAAAGGCGATGATGCGGTCGAACTTGCCGGCGTCGCGCTCTTTCGCCCAGTCGGCGTGGTAACGGTACTGCTTGCGCCCGCGCGCATCGCGGCCGGTGGCCTGCAGGTGGCCGTTGGCGTGGGCGCAGATCCACACGGCGGTGTAGGCCGGTGGAATGGCCAGTGCGCGGATGCGCTGCAGGGTGGCCGCATCGCGGACCACGTGACCGTCCGCGTCGCGGTAGCTGAAGCCCTGGCCGGCGCGGCGCCGGCTGATGCCCGGCTGGGTGTCATCGACATAGCGCAGGCCGGCCGCGCGCGCGGCCTGTCGTTCGGGGGAAGAGGGGGTTGGCATGACCACAGTGTCGCCGTCGCGATGCCGCGATCCTGTCGATAACAGAAGACAAACACGTGAGGGTCGGATCGCCGCTATGCTCGGGTTTTCACAATCCCTTCCGGAGTCATGATGTCGTTCCCGATTCGCGCCCGTTCGCTCTCCGCCCTGCTGCTGCCGGCCGTACTGGCCCTGACCGCCTGCCAGGCTCCGGCGCTGGATGAACAGGATTCGGCCACGGCCCATGCGCAGCAGGCGGCCGAAGCGGCCAAGGCACCGGCCGACGAAGCCGGCAAGGCCACCGAGGCACCGCCGGTCGGCACCTGCGATGCCAGCCAGGTGCAGAGCCTGGTCGGCCAGGCCTATGCCGACGCGCTGGGCAAGCAGGCGCAGGAAGATGCCGGTGCCCACCAGCTGCGCGTGATGAAGCCCAACGACGTGGCCACGATGGAGTTCCTTGGCGACCGCCTGAACGTCGAAGTGGACGACAAGGGCCTGGTCAGCGGCGTGCGCTGCGGCTGAGGCCGACCCCGCGCCGGCACGGGGTTGCCGGCGCGTTCCGTTGCACCTGCAACCGTGTATTGCGGCGTTGCAGCAACCTGTGATCTAGTCGAGGCATCCGGTGGCCTCACGATGCGCTCCAGGGATTGGGCGGGCTTGAGTGTCCCCGTTCAATTCATCCCGCATCGAGGTAGAGATGGCCCCCCGCAACCGCCAAGGGCTTTACGACCCGCGCTCCGAGCGCGATGCCTGTGGCTTTGGCATGGTCGCCCAGCTCGACGATCAACCTTCGCGCCTGCTGGTCGATACCGCCATCGCCGCGCTGTCGCGCATGACCCACCGTGGCGGTGTTGCCGCCGATGGCCTGACCGGCGATGGCTGCGGCCTGCTGCTGCGCCGCCCCGACGCGTTCCTGAAACTGCTGGCCAGCGAAGCCGGCATCGCCGTCTCCGCACGCTTTGCTGCCGGCCTGGTGTTCCTGCCCCACGACGCCGATGCCGCCCATGCCTGCCGCACCCAGCTGCAGGCGCAGGTCGAAGCGGTCGGCTGCCGGGTCGCCGGCTGGCGCGAAGTGCCGACCGATGACAGCGTCTGCGGCCAGCTGGCGCGTGACACCCTGCCGCGCATCGAGCAGGTGTTCGTCGATGCCGGCGTCGGCCAGGACGATGCCGGCTTCGCGCTGGCGCTGTTCCTGGCCCGCCGCCGCAGCGAACAGCAGCTGCGCGATCACGCTGATTTCTACGTCACCACCCTCACCCCCGATGCGATCAGCTACAAGGGCATGGTGCTGCCGGACAAGCTCAGCCGCTTCTATCCGGACCTGCAGCGGCGCGAGCTGGCCTCCAGCGCGATCGTGTTCCACCAGCGCTTCTCGACCAACACGCTGCCGCGCTGGCCGCTTGCCCACCCGTTCCGGATGCTCGCCCACAATGGCGAGATCAACACCATCGAAGGCAACCGCCGCTGGGCCCAGGCGCGCAGCAAGGTGTGGAAGACGCCGCGCTTTGACATCGCCGAATTCGACCCGGTGATCTCCATGCACGGCTCGGACTCGCAGAGCCTGGACAACATGCTGGAACTGATGGTCGCCGGTGGCATGGAGCTGATCCAGGCGCTGCGCATCCTGGTGCCGCCGGCCACCCAGTCGCTGGAGTTCAAGGACCCGGACCTGGCCGCGTTCTACGAGTTCCACGGTCTGAACAGCGAGCCGTGGGATGGCCCGGCCGGCATCGTTGCCTGCGACAGCCGCTACGCCGTCTGCACCCTCGACCGCAACGGCCTGCGCCCGGCGCGCTGGATGCTGACCGCCGACCGCCACTTCCTGGTTGCCTCTGAAGCGGGCGTGTGGGAAGTGCCCACCGAGCGGGTGGTGCGCAAGGGCAAGCTCGGCCCCGGCGAGATGATCGCGATCGACCTCAAGCGCGGCGATCTGCTCGACTCCGATGCGGTGGACCGCATCAACCGCGGCCGCGCGCCCTACAAGCAGTGGCTGCAGCAGGGCGTGACCTACCTGCAGACCGAACTGATCGACCCGTCGCTGGTGGAAGAGCCGTTCGACGAAGCCACCCTGCGCAGCTACCACAAGCTGTACCAGCTCAGCAGCGAGGAAGTGGAGCAGGTGCTGCGGCCGCTGGCCGAGACCGAGCAGGAAGCCACCGGCTCGATGGGCGACGACACGCCGATGGCGGTGCTGAGCCAGCGCAGCCGCCCGCTGTACGACTATTTCCGCCAGGCCTTCGCGCAGGTCACCAACCCGCCGATCGATCCGCTGCGCGAAGACTGCGCGATGTCCCTGTCCACCCAGCTCGGCAAGGAGACCAACATCTTCCATGCCGGCCCGGAGACGGTGAACCACGTCATCCTCAATTCGCCGGTGCTGAGCCAGCGCAAGCTGCGCCAGCTGCTGAAGATGGACCAGTACGTGCAGGCCAACCGCCTGCTCGATCTGTCCTACAGCGAAGACGAGGGCCTGCGCGCCGGCATCGAGCGCATCTGTGCCGAGGCCGAACAGGCCGCGCGCGATGGCATGGTGATGTTGCTGCTGTCCGACCGCTACCCGGTGGCCGGACGCCCGATGGTGCATGCCCTGCTCGCCACCAGCGCCATCCACCACCACCTGTCGCGGCTGGGCTTGCGCTGCGACGTCAACCTGATCGTCGAGACCGGCACCGCGCGCGATCCGCACCACATGGCCTGCCTGCTCGGCTTCGGTGCCACCGCGGTATATCCGTACCTGGCCTATCAGACCCTGTTCGACCTCGGCCGTCGCGGCATCCTCAAGCTCAGCAAGGGCGGTGAGCAGTCGCAGATCGGCCGCCGCTACCGCAAGGGCGTCTACAAGGGCCTGTCGAAGATCATCTCGAAGATGGGCATCTGCACCGTGGCCAGCTACCGCGGCGCGCAGCTGTTCGAGATCATCGGCCTGGAACCGGAAGTGGTGGACCTGTGCTTCCCGGATACCGCCTCGCGCATCGGCGGCGCCGGCTTCGCACGCCTGGACGCCGATGCGCGCGAGCTGTGCGCGCAGGCCTGGGACGCGCAGCAGGATGTCGATGTCGGTGGCCTGCTGAAGTACGTGCACGGCGGCGAATACCACATGTACAACCCGGACGTGGTCACCACCCTGCAGCGCGCGGCGCGCAGCGGTGACCCGCGTGCGTGGCAGCAGTATTGCGATGCGGTGCATGCGCGCCCGCCCTCGGCACTGCGTGACCTGCTGGAACTGGTACCGGCCGCCGTGCCGGTACCGCTGGACGAGGTCGCCCCGGCCAGCGCACTGTTCCCGCGCTTCGATACCGCGGCGATCAGCCTCGGCGCCCTGTCGCCGGAAGCGCATGAAGCGCTGGCCATTGCCATGAACCGCCTGGGCGGCCGCAGCAATTCCGGCGAAGGCGGCGAAGACCCGGCACGCTACGGCACGCAGCGCCGCAGCAAGATCAAGCAGGTGGCGTCCGGGCGCTTCGGCGTGACCGCCGAGTACCTGGTCAATGCCGAGGTGCTGCAGATCAAGGTCGCCCAGGGCGCCAAGCCCGGCGAAGGCGGCCAGCTGCCCGGCCACAAGGTCAACGAACTGATCGCACGGCTGCGCTACGCACGCCCCGGCATCGGCCTGATCTCGCCGCCGCCGCACCACGACATCTATTCCATCGAAGACCTGGCGCAGCTGATCTACGACCTCAAGCAGGTCAACCCGACCGCGCTGGTGTCGGTGAAACTGGTCAGCCATGCCGGCGTGGGTACGATCGCCGCCGGCGTGGTCAAGGCCGGTGCGGACCTGATCACCATTTCCGGCCATGACGGTGGCACCGGCGCGTCGCCGGTCAGCTCGATCCGCTATGCCGGCGTGCCGTGGGAACTGGGCGTGGCCGAAGCGCACCAGGCGCTGCTGGCCAACGACCTGCGCGGGCGCACCCTGCTGCAGACCGATGGCGGGCTGAAGACCGGCCTGGACGTGGTCAAGGCCGCGCTGCTGGGCGCGGACAGCTTCGGCTTCGGCACGGCGCCGATGATCGTGCTGGGCTGCAAGTACCTGCGCATCTGCCACCTCAACAACTGCGCCACCGGCGTGGCCACCCAGGACGAACGCCTGCGCGAGAACCACTTCACCGGCCAGCCGGAGCGCGTGGAGAACTTCTTCCGGCTGCTGGCCGAAGAAGTGCGTGGCTGGCTGTCCTACCTGGGCGCGCGTTCGCTGGAAGAGATCGTCGGCCGCACCGACCTGCTGCGGCAGATCGAGGCCGCGCCGCGTGACGGCGTCCGCGTGGACCTGTCGCGCCTGCTGGCCGACAGCCGCTATGAAGGCAGCCACTGCGCCGCGCAGCGCCTGTACGAATCGCCGGACAGCCTGGCCACGCAGATGGATGGCCTGCTGGCCCCGGCCATCGAGCACAAGCGCGGCGGCGAGCATCGCTTCCTGATCCACAACACCGACCGCAGCATCGGCACCCGCCTGGCCGGCGCGGTGGCACGCGCGCACGGCAACCAGGGCATGGCCGACACGCCGCTGGAACTGCGCTTCCGCGGCAGCGCCGGGCAGAGCTTCGGCGCCTTCAATGTCGGCGGCCTGCACCTGGAAGTGGAAGGCGAAGCCAACGATTACGTCGGCAAGGGCATGGCCGGCGGCCGGCTGGTGGTGCGGCCGCCGCGGGGCGCGCGTTTCGAGGCACGCAGCACCGCCATCATCGGCAACACCTGCCTGTACGGCGCCACCGGCGGTGAACTGTTCGCTGCCGGTCGTGCCGGCGAACGCTTCGCGGTGCGCAATTCCGGTGCGCTGGCGGTGGTCGAAGGGGCCGGTGACCATTGCTGCGAGTACATGACCGATGGCGTGGTGCTGGTGCTGGGCAAGGTCGGCCTGAACTTCGGTGCCGGCTTCACCGGCGGCCTGGCCTACGTGCTGGACGTCGACCGCGACTTCGTCGACCGCTACAACCACGAGCTGATCGACATCCATCGCGTGTCCGCCGAAGGCTTCGAGAACTATCGCCAGCACCTGCACCGCCTGATCGGCCGCCACCGCGAGCTGACCGGCAGCATCTGGGCACAGCAGATCCTGGACGAGTTCCGCGATTACATCGGCAAGTTCTGGCTGGTCAAACCGAAGGCCGCCAGCATCGAGTCGCTGACCGAAACGCTGCGCCGCGCCGCGTAACGGTAGTGCCGGCCGCTGGCCGGCAACCCAGGATCACGTAGTGCCGGCCGCTGGCCGGCAACCGCAAAACACCACAGAGCCCGCCATGAGCCGCAAGCACGCCTTCCAGTTCCTCGACCTGCCCCGCACCATGCCGCAGCGCATTCCGGTGGAACTGCGCACCTCCGGCGACTGGGGCGAGCTGTACGGAAAGTTCGGCAAGGAAGACGCGCAGTACCAGGCCGGCCGCTGCCTGGACTGCGGCAACCCGTACTGCAGCTGGAAGTGCCCGGTGCACAACGCCATTCCGCAGTGGCTGCAGCTGGTGCAGGAGAACCGCATCCACGAGGCCGCCACGCTGTGCCACAGCACCAACCCGCTGCCGGAAGTCTGCGGCCGGGTCTGCCCGCAGGACCGGCTGTGCGAAGGCAGCTGCACGCTGGAGGAATTCGGCGCGGTCACCATCGGCGCGGTGGAGAAGTACATCGTCGATACCGCCCTGGCCAGTGGCTGGCGCCCGGACCTGGGCGCGGTACGGCCGACCGGCCACAGCGTTGCGGTGATCGGGGCCGGCCCCGCCGGCCTGGCCTGCGCCGATCGCCTGGCCCGCGCCGGCATTGCCGCGGTGGTCTACGACCGCTACGAGCAGATCGGCGGCCTGCTGCAGTTCGGCATTCCCAGCTTCAAGCTGGACAAGGACGTGATCCACCGGCGCCGCGAAGTGCTGGAGGGCATGGGCGTGCAGTTCCGCCTCGGCGTGGAGATCGGCCGCGACCTTAGCGTGCAGCAGCTGCTGGACACCCACGATGCCGTGTTCGTCGGTACCGGTGCCTACCGTTACACCGACGGTGGCCTCGACGGCCAGGACCTGAAGGGCGTGCTGCCGGCACTGCCGTTCCTGGTGCAGAACAGCCGCATCGTCGGCGGCGATGACCCGAAGGGACGGCCGATTGCCGGCTGGGAAGACACCATCGCCCTGCCCGACCTCAACGGCAAGCGCGTGGTGGTGCTCGGTGGCGGTGATACCGGCATGGACTGCGTACGCAGCGCCGTGCGCCTGGGCGCGGCCAAGGTCACCTGTGCCTACCGCCGCGACGAAGCCAACATGCCCGGCAGCGCGCGCGAAGTGGCCAATGCGCGCGAAGAAGGCGTGCGCTTCCTGTTCAACCGGCAGCCGCTGTCGATCGAGGCCGGCGCCGACGACGAAGTGATCGGCGTGACCGTGGTCGAAACGCGGCTGGGCGAACCCGATGCCAATGGCCGCCAGAACGCCGTACCGATCGAAGGCAGTGAATCGCTGCTGGAGGCGGACGTGGTGATCATCGCCTTCGGCTTCTCGCCCAGCGTGCCGGCGTGGCTGGCCGAACTGGGCGTGGAAGCCCAGTCCAACGGCCGCATCCTCGCCGGTGGCAAGGACCGTCTGCCGTTCCAGACCGCGCACCCGCGCCTGTTCGCCGGTGGCGATGCGGTGCGCGGTGCCGATCTGGTGGTGACCGCCGTGGCCGAAGGTCGCGACGCCGCTGCCAGCATCGTCCGCCTACTGGCGCACTGAGTCCGGCAGCAGCAACGCGTCCAGCAGCGCGCGCAGTTCGCGCGCCTCCAGCGGCTTGGCCAGGAAATGGTCGATGCCCGCATCACGGCAGGCCTCACGGGTGCGCTCCAGCACGCTGGCGGTCAGCGCAATGATCGGGACCCGCGCACGGGTGGCGCAGGCGTCGCTCCGGATCGCCCGGGCCAGCGCGAAGCCATCCATGTGCGGCATGTGGCAGTCGGTGATCACCAGGTCGAACGGCTGCCCCTGCCAGGCCTCCCAGGCCTGCAGGCCGTCGCCGCAGGCGTGCACCTGCAGGCCCAGCTCGCACAGGCGTTGTGCCAGCAACTGCAGGTTGGTCGGATGATCCTCGGCCACCAGCACCCGCGCCGGTGGCAGCGGTCGTTGCGCGGCCCGTGCCGTCGCCGGTCCCGCCGCGGGGGCCGCACAGGCCGCCAGGTCCAGCTCCAGCCACACGGTGGTGCCCTTGCCGGGCACGCTGCGCAGGTGGAGGCGCCCGCCCATCGACGTCGCCAGCTCGCGGCAGATCGACAGCCCCAGGCCACTGCCGCCGAAACGGCGCGTGGTCGACGCCTCGGCCTGCTCGTAGGCGGCAAACACCGCCTGTTGCCGTTCCACGCTGATGCCCACGCCGGTGTCGGTCACCTGCAGGCGCAGCTGCTGGCCGCCCTCGCGCTGCTGCAGCACGCGGACCTGCAACACCACGCACCCCTGCAGGGTGAACTTGAGTGCATTGCCGGCCAGGTTGAACAGGACCTGCCGCAGGCGCAGCCCATCGGCCAGCGACCAGGCCTGCAATGCCGGGTCGATCTCGCTGTGCAGTTGCAGGCCCCGGCTGCTCGCGACCGGCGCCAGCAGCTGCTGCACCGCCCGCACCATCGCCGCCAGGTCGGTCGGGCGCAGCTGCAGCGGGGCGGGTTGCAGGCGCTGGCTGTGCAGCACGTCGTCGAGGATCTGCCGCAGCATCTGCGCCGCATCCGCCACCGTGCCCAGCACCTGCTGCTGGCCCGCGTCGAGCGGCCCGCCCGCCAACCGCTCCAGCATGCCCAGCAGGGTGCTCATCGGCGTGCGGATCTCGTGGCTCATGGTCGCCAGGAAATGGCTCTTGGCCAGCGCCGCCTGCTCGGCTGCGCGGCGTGCATCGGCCAGCGCCGTCGCCCGCGCCTGTGCTTCGCTGACGTCCATCCAGTAACCACTCCACTCCACGCTGCTGTCATCGCACGGCAACGGGCGCCCCTGCGAGCGGACCCAGCGCCAGCCCTGCGCCGACCGGGTGCGGAAGGTGACGTCGATCGGGCCGCGCGCCAACGCGGCAGCTTCGATGCGGGCCATCACCCGGCTGCGGTCGTCGGGATGGACGGCGGCCAGCAGCTGGAAGTGATCGATCCGCGCGGTCTCCACGCTCACCCCGAACAGCGCCTGCACATCACCGGCGATCTGGGTCAGGCTGTAGTGCCCGGTCGCCGAGCGGCGGGCCTGGTAGACCACCGCCGGCAGGTTCGCGGTGACCTCCTGCAAGCGCTGCTCCAGCACGCGCCGGCGGGTGCTCTCACGATGCACGCGCCAATAGCCGAAGGCATGGACCAGCGCGAGCGCGAGCAGGACCAGCGACGCCGGCACCAGCCAACGCAGCGTCGCGCCGGCGGGTTGTGCCCGTGGCCGCTCCGGCCGCCACGCGCTGTGCCCGGATGCGCGATGCGCGTCGTCCTCCTGCCGCAACTGCCGGTCGAAGGCAGCGATCACCCCGGCACAGGCCGGCACCGCTGCCACCACCAGGGCATCGCCGAAGCCCGCCGGTGCCGCGATCACCAGCGGGTCACCCGGCCCGGCACGGAGCGCGGCTTCGACTTCAGCAAGATTGGCGATCACGGCATCGACCAGCCCGGCGCGCAGCAGTGACAGCGCATGGTCCAGCGGCGCAGGGGCCAGCAGCTGCGCGCCCGGGGCCTGCTCGGCCAGCAGTGCCTCCAGCGGTAGCCGGTCCGGACTGGCCACGCTGCGCCCACGCAGGTCCTCCAGCCCCAGCACGGCTGCCGCGCTCTCGCGCCGCACGATCACCTGTGGCACCTCCAGGTAGGCCCTGCTGGCCACCCATCCGGCGGGGAGCTGCGCCTGCGGCCACCCCAACAGCACCTGGGTGCCGGCCGGCACCTGGCCCTCGGTGAGCGCCGCAGCAGCCAGCGGCCTGGCATCCGTCGCCGCCGGCTCGCCCAGCAGCGGCAAATAGTCTGCAGCCAATCCCGCAAGGTCGCCCTGCACGCTGTAGGACAGCGGCGGCCGATCGGAGCGCCATGCCACCTGCAACGGGCTTGTGCAGCTGGACGCAGTGGCGACGCCGGGCAGCAGCATTGTCATGACAGCGGCGACGGCGCGGCGGCCGGCGGCATTCACGGTAGGCGTCCTCATTTCGCGGGCAGGAACCACGGCCGCGCAGCGGTACCGCTGCCAGCCACGCTAGCGGGGCAGGCTTCCGCCACAATGAGAAAAATTGGAAAAACATCCGCATCGGCGGATGGCGACATACACTGCCGCTTCTACCCGTCCCTACGGAGCGCTCGATGCGTATCGGCCTGGCCGCCAACCGTCTCCATCACCACGATGCACGCGCTGCGCTGTTCCGCTGGCTGCGTGCCAGCGAGGCGGGCCTGCGGGAGCTGGGGGTGTCACTGCATGCGGTCGGACGCACCCACGATGCCATCGCGCGGCAGGGCTTCCTGGCCGGGTACGACGGCCTGCACCGCTATCCCTACGGCCGCGAAGGTGGCTTGATGAAGCTGGTGGCCGAAGTGGTCGGCATGGGACCGGAGCGCACCCTGGACGGTGCGATCTACCTGATCGACCCGGTCGATCCTTCCTCGGTGTTTCCGGAAGCCACTGCGCTCAAGCGGCAGTGTGTGATCCACGGCAAGCCGTTCATCTCAACCGTGGCCACCGCGCGCGACTGGATCGAAGTGGAGCGCATCCACGCCGGGCTGGCGGCCGATGCCGGTGCCGACGACCTGCATGCGTTCCAGGAACAGACACTGGCGCTGATCGCGCATGATGCAATGAAGCCGGCGATGCTGGCCTTTGCCGATGAACACTTCGATGTGCTGGCACGCTTTGGCCAGCGCGTTGCCACCGGCACCACCGGCCAACGCCTGAACGAGCTGGCGTGGAGCCGGGGGTGGCCCAGCGATACGCCGTGGGTGACGCGGTACCAGAGTGGCCCGATGGGTGGCGACGCGCAGATTGCCGATCGCGTGCTGGAGGGCCGCTGCCAGCGCGCGATCTTCTTCGAGGACCCGCATGTGGCGCGCCAGCACGAGGCCGACATCCAGCTGCTGGAGCGCGCGGTGACCACGGTGACCGACCAGGCGGTGTGCATCACCGCACCGCGGGTGGCGGCGCGCTGGGCGACAGCGGCGGCGTTGCGCGCGGGATAAGGGTTCCGGCCAACGGCTGAGCCCCTCGTGGCTGACACGGGGTAGCGTCGACTGTTGGTCGACTGCCGTCATAGGTTGGCCGGGAGGGATGGAGGAAAGCCCCGTCTGTTGAAGGGGCGCGCCGAAGGCGGGGGTAGACGAAGAATGCGTGGGCAACTGCTGTAGCGCTGGCGCTACAGCAGTTGTCGCAACATCGCCTTCAGGCGTCGCCCTTCGAGCTGGAAGTAGTCGCGCTGTTGCCGCCAGTCCGGGAAGCGTTGTTCCACTTCATGCCAGAACGCCGGCGAGTGATTGGGCTGGATCAGGTGGCAGAGTTCGTGCACCAGCACGTACTCGAACGCTTCGGGGCGGCCCAGCACCAGTGCCAGGTCCAGTGCCATGCTGCCATCGGGGGCGAGCGAGCCCCATTGCGAGGACATCACCTTCAGCCGCAGGCGGCTGGGTGCGCGTGGCAGGGTGGGCAGGTACCTGGGCAGCCAGCGGCCGACATCGGCGCGGGTCTGGGCTTCGTAGAACTCGCGCAGCAGGCGGCGCAGGGTGGCATCGCCGCCCCGGGTCGGCCACTGCACGCAGGCGCCGTGCTCATCGATCTCCAGCCGCGCGTAGCGGCCTTCCTGCCAGCGCAGCGGCAGCAGTTCGCCGCGCAGGGGCAGCACGCCGGCTTCGCCCGGCTGCAGCGGGGCCGGCAGGCCCTGGCCCTGGTACTGGCGCAGCTGCAGCGCCAGCCAGTCGCGGTGCTGCTCCAGGAAGCGCTCGCCCATCACCAGGCTGGCCCGCGGCGGCAGGGTCAGGCGTGCGCCACGCTCGTCCACGCTCAACTTGATCCGGCGTGCCCGCGGATCGCGCACGCGCAGTACCTCGATCTCGGCATCCTCCAGGCGCAGGCGAACGGTGTCGCGCTGCACGGTGGCGGGCGGGGTCGGGCTGATCAGGCGGCGCAGCAGACGGCTCATGCACCCAGCATAGCGCTGCTTCGGGCCGCCGGATGACCGACGGCCCATGAGGTGCGTGTTCAGTCAGCCTTGCTGAGCTTGAACGCGTCTTCCAGCAACAGGAACAGGCGGCGGATCTCGGCGCTCTGCAGGGCGAAGCGGGCGTCGAACTCGGCGCGGCGGCCGTCTTCGTCGGCATGCTCCAGCTGGTCCAGGGCACCGTCGAGGAACTTCAGCTTGCGCACGATCAGGTCGTCGCCGATCACGAACGACAGGTTGTCCTCGAAGATCAGCGCCAGCTTGGTCACCTGCTTGCCCGCGTCCAGGTGCTTGTCGATCTCGTCGCAGCGCAGTTCCTGGTGCTGGCACTTGACCACCGCACCGCCTTCGACCGGATCCTTCATCTCGCACTCTTCGCCCAGGCTCAGCCCGGTCGGCAGCGGCTCACCGGCGATCCAGCCGGTCAGGATCGAACGCGGCGCGACTTCAGCGTTCAGCGGCATCGCCGGGAAGCTGCCGAGCAGGCCGCGGATGTCGGACATGAAGTACTCGCCGGTCTTGCGGCTGGAGGTATCCACCGCGACGTAGCCGTGCTGCAGGTCGATGAAGGCGTCGTTGCGCGAGGACTTCACAAAGGCGCGCGGCAGCAGTTCATGCAGCAGGTCGTCCTTCATGCGCTTGCGCTCGCGGCCACCGGGGCGGCGGCCTTCCTTCTCCTCGATCTCCTCCAGCTTGCGCTCGAGCAGGTCGTTGACCACCGCCGCCGGCAGGATCTTGTCCTCGCCGCCCACGGTCAGCCACAGGTGTTCGGCGATGCGGTGCGACAGCAGTTCCTTCTCCTCGCGGCCAAACGGCGAGATGAAGCCACGCGAGTTCATTTCCAGCGCGCCCACGGGCTTGAGCACGGCATGCGGCAGCAGGGTGTCGACTTCGGAAAAATCGGTCGTGGTCGGGAAACGGAAGAACGTCAGGTTGCGAAAGAACATGGAATTCCGGATGACAAAGAGGAAGGGCGACCGACCTTAAACGGCGGGCGTCTCGGGATCTGCGTCGGCGTCAGCCGGGGTACCGGCCAGCCAGGCATGGGCGTCGGGCAGTGGCGCGTCGTCGCCACGGCCCAGCGACATGAAGTCGAACAGCGTGCTGTCGGCCAGCTGCGAGGGCCGGACGTCGCCCAGGGCACGCGCGATCTGCTCGATGCGGCCCGGGTGGTCCTTTTCCCACTGCTTCAGCATCAGGCCGACCTGGCGGCGCTGCAGGTTCTCCTGGCTGCCGCACAGGTTGCAGGGAATGATCGGGAACCGGCGTGCCTGCGCGTACTCGACGATGTCGCTCTCGCGCACGTACGCCAGCGGCCGGATCACCACGTGCCTGCCGTCATCGCTGCGCAGCTTCGGCGGCATGCTCGCCAGCTTGGCATGGTGGAACAGGTTCATGAAGAACGTGGCCACCCTGTCGTCGCGATGGTGGCCCAGCGCGATCTTGGTGAAGCCGTGGGTCTCGGCGTAGTGGTACAGCGCGCCGCGCCGCAGGCGCGAGCACAGCGAGCACATGGTCTTGCCTTCCGGGATGACCCGGCTGACCACCGAATAGGTGTCCTGCTCGATGATGTGGTACGGCACGCCCAGCCCGGCCAGGTACTCCGGCAGGATGTGCTCGGGAAAGCCCGGCTGCTTCTGGTCCAGGTTCACCGCCACCAGCTCGAACGGCACCGGTGCCTTCTTCTGCAGCTGCAGCAGCAGATCGAGCAGGGTGTAGCTGTCCTTGCCGCCGGACAGGCAGACCATCACCTTGTCGCCGGCCTCGATCATGCCGAAGTCGGCAATCGCCTCGCCCACCTGGCGGCGCAGGCGCTTGGCCAGCTTGTGCTGCTCGCGTTCGGCCACGCGCGGATCGCGGGCGGTGCGCGGCGGGGGATCGGGAAGGGAAATCACGGCACTCATGGGGTCCATTCTAACGGCTCGGAGCGGCCCCGGCCGGGAGTCGGGATTCCCCTCTCCCGGCGGTCATCAACGCTGTGTATCCTCGAAGCCGTGGATACCTACGACCCCGCCGAGATCGTCGAACGCCTCGCTGCCCTGCGCGCCGAGCACCGCCTGCTGGATGAACAGATCACCCGCATGGCCGCCAACGGCGAGGATGAGCTGGAAGCCAAGCGCCTGAAGCGGCGCAAGCTGCAGCTGAAGGATTGCATCGCCAAGCTGGAAAGCCTGCAGATTCCTGACGAGCCGGCCTGAGCGGTGGCCATCCACGCATGGCGTGGATCTTATCTCTTGCCGATCTGGCACCTTGGGTGCCGAGAGCCCGGCGTGGGCGACCGTGTGGATCCAGGTCTTGCGACCGAGAAGTAGCTTGGGTCCCCACGCCGGATTCTCCCTGAACCGC
>NZ_JCAFUS010000017.1:0-70583 GCF_059371555.1 Stenotrophomonas sp. YJH_SMC_10
CAACCAACTGTTCGGGCGGTTCAGGGAGAATCCGGCGTGGGGACCCAAGCTACTTCTCGGTCGCAAGACCTGGATCCACACGGTCGCCCACGCCGGGCTCTCGGCACCCAAGGTGCCAGATCGGCAAGAGATAAGATCCACCCTGGATTGGCGCTTCTGCGGTGCCGCACGAAACGCGTGCCGACCCGGGTCGGCTCCTACCAGGCATCCGCGGGCCACGCCCGCAGGATCTCCACCGGTACGCCCATGCGCGCGCAGGCATGGCTGGCCAGGCCATCGGGCAGCGCGCGGCGGAACAGCGGTGCCATGCCCTGCATCAGCTTCGCCGATGCCGCCGCCTGCGCGCGCTGGCGGCCGCTGCGCTCGAGCATGCCTGCGGCCCAGTCCGGCAGCAACGCCGCGCCCGCCCCCAGGAACACGTCGCGCGACAGCCCCGGCACCGGGACCGGCAGGCGCACGCCGGACAGCACCTCCAGCACCTCGCGCGAGCGATCATCCACACGCAGTTCCGGCTGCCGGGCGCAGAAATACGCCGCCACCTCCGCTTCGCTGCGCGGTACATCCACCGCACCCAGCGCCTCTGCCACGCAGCGGTACTCATCGTAGTAGCGGTCGGCGATGTGCGCGGGGACCTCGCGCCCATAGCGGCGGAAGCCCTGCAGGAACCCGAAGGCTTCGGTCACATGGACCCAGGTCAGCAGTTGCGGATCGTCGGCGGCATAGGGCTCGCCCTGCGCGGTGCGGCCGCGGATCTGCGCGTGGATGCGGCGCACCCTGGCCACCAGCGCTTCCACCTCACCGGTGGGCGCATAGCTGGTGCCGGCCACGAAGGCCGTGGTGCGGCGCAGCCGGCCCACCAGGTCCTGGCGGAAGTTGGAATGGTCGTAGACCCCGGCCAGCGCGCGTGGGTGCAGGGTCTGCAGCATCAATGCGCACAGGCCGCCGGCAAGCATCGACGGCAGCTCGGCATGCACGCGCCAGGTCACGCTGTCCGGGCCGAACCAGCCCGGATCACCCTGCGGATGGTCGTAATCGATGCCGCTCTGCCCGCGCGGGAAGGCCTCCAGTACCCAGCGCCGGATCGGCGCGGTCACGGGGCGGGAGAGTCGCTGCAGCAAGGCCGGCATCACAGGTCCAGGGAAGGCGGAGGAACGGTCGCATCTTGCGCGGTCGGCCCCGATTCTCGGCGATCACGGCGCCGGCGGCGAGTCTTCGCACTCAGCCAGGGTTTCATGTGCGGCCGCAGCACGTTTCACCCTGCGACATCCTGTCGCAGGCTGCGACTGCGATGATGCAATGCATCAATTTTCACCCCCGCCGGGCAAACCCTTGCGCCGCTTGGCATTGCCCCCGTTGCACGGCCCGCTGGAAGTGCTAGAACTGGACCTGCCACACCGTCCAATGCTGATCGACGCACGTTCCACAAGGAGCCAGCCATGATTGCTTTGTTCAAGGGTTTGGGAATTCTGCTTCGCGACAACGAGCTCTACAGCAGCCCGTTCGACAAACAGGTGGCGCACTGGCGCAACCTGAGCGAGCAGCAGATCCGCGATGAAGTGGCGGTGCTGGCCCAGGCGAAGTGCCAGTGGCTGATCGCGTCGATCGTTGGCTGGCAGGCGGCCTCGCTGCTGATCCTCGGCCTGATCGCCAATTACCTGTGGCGCGACGATTTCCATATCACCTTCACCCGCGTGGTGATCGTCTTCGGCTCCTGGGTCTCGATCCTGTTCGTGATCTGGTTCATGGCCAACATGTTCGATCAGCAGGCCGGTTTCGAGCGCTGGATGAAGGCCTTCAACAGCCGCGCGCGCATCAGTTCCAAGGCCGACAGCGTCGAGCACGTGGCCGAGGCGCTGGACCTGGCCGAGCACTACCCGGAAGTGCTGGACTACAAGCAGGCGGTCACCGCCAAGCGCGAACTGCGCCACGAGGACATCCGCATCATGACCGAGATCGGGCGGATGAAGCAGCACTCGGAACTGGTCGGGCGCCTGAACCACGTCGGCGAAACCGAACACCATCACGAGCTGACGCTGCAGCCTGCCTACTGACCCGTCCGGGTAGCGGGGGATCCACACTGCCACCGTGATCACTCACGGTGGCAGTGTTCCATCGGGTCCTGGCTGACGCACTGGCGGAAGCCGTCGGGCAGGTCACGCATGGCCTCGGTCTTGCCCACTGCAACAGTGAACCGGTGCAGCGGCGGCGAGGTGCACGCGGCATCGGGGCTGCAGGCCGGATCAAGCACCAGGTAGTGGCAGGCGCCACTGCTGCTGGCGATGCACTGGAAGCGGGCTTCGCCCTCGACCACCGTGCTCTTGCTGTACAGCGTATCCACGCCGTTGGCCTGGGTCCGGGTGATCGAGGTGTTGCGGGATTTTTCGCAGCCGGCCAGTGCCAGCGCGGCCACGCACGCAATCAGTAGACGGGACATGTTTGCTCCTCGGTGCAGGTGCAGTGACGGTGCGGCTACATGCCGCGGAACAGGCTCATGAACGGCTGGCTGACCACCAGCGTCTCCGTGCGCCCGCGCAGGCGCAGTACGCCGCGCCCGGTATCGTCGCGGCTGACCGCCGCCACCGCCTTCATGTTGACGATGGTCGAACGGTGGATCTGGCGGAAATGCTGCGCATCGAGCACTTCCAGCAGCTCGCGCAACGGCGTGCGCAACAGGCTCTCGCCAGCGGCGGTGACCACGGTGGTGTACTTGTTGTCGGCGCGGAAGTAGGCCACGTCCTCGAGCATGATCAGCTGCGTCTCGCGCCCGTTGCTGGCGGTGATCCAGGCCAGCGGCGGGCGCTCCGCCGCGCCCTGCGGGGTGCCCAACCGCTGCAGCAGGCGCTCGAGCACGGCATCGTCCTGCCGCGTCGACGGCAGCCGCGACAGGATGCGCTCGCGCGTCGCCAACAGGCGTTCGTCGCTGACCGGCTTCAACAGGTAATCCATCGCGCCCTGCTCGAACGCGTCGATAGCGTACTGGTCGTACGCGGTGACAAACACCACCTGGGTGCGCGGGCTCAGCTCGGACAGCGAACGTGCTACCTCGATGCCACTGATGCCGGGCATGCGGATGTCGAGGAAGGCGATGTCCGGCTGTTTTTCGGCCAGCTGCTCCAGCGCGCTGGCGCCGTCCTCGCACTCGGCCACCAGCTTCAGCTCCGGCCACAGCCGGCCCAGCTGCTCCACCAGTGACTGCCGCAGCAGCTCTTCGTCTTCGGCGATCAGGGCTTCAAGCGGCATGGCTGCGCTCCTTGTTCGACTGCGGCAGGGTCATGGTCGCGGCCACGCCGCTGGGGAAGTTGGCCACGATCGCCACGCCAGCCTGCTCGCCGCAGGTCAGGCGCAGGCGCTCGCGCAGGTTCTTCAGGCCGATGCCGGTACCGCTGGTACCGTGGCCGAAGCCGAGGCCATCATCGGCCACGGTCACGGTCACGTGGTCGTCGAAGCCGCGCGCCAGGATCCAGATCGTACCGCCGCCGGGCTTGGGTTCCAGGCCGTGCTTGATCGCGTTCTCCACCAGTGTCTGCAGCGCCATCGCCGGCAGGTGGACGCTGTGCAGTTCGTTGGGCACCTGCACTTCCACCGCCAGGCGTGCCCCCATGCGGATGCGCAGGATCTCCAGGTAGGCGCGGGTGCGTTCCAGCTCCACGCCCAGCGTGGATACCGACTCGTCCACCTGCGGCAGCGAGCTGCGCAGGTACTGGATCAGGTGACCGAGCATCTGCTCGGCACGCGCCGGATCGGTGCGGGTCAGGACCTGCGCGTTGGCCAGCGTGTTGTACAGGAAGTGCGGTTCCACCTGCGCGTGCAGCAGGTTCAACCGCGCCACCGACAGTTCCTTTTCCACCTGCGTCTGTTCGGCCGCAGCCTGCTCGTCGCGGCGCTGGTCACCGACGCGGCGGCTGATCGCGCGGGTGACCGCTTCGGCATTCTCGTAGTTGCTGCCTTCATCCAGCGCCAGCAGGTCGGCCCACCAACCCGCGTCGGGTTCGAACAGCAGGGTCACGGTGCTGGTGCCCTGCCCCGGTGTCACCGTGGCCAGCACGCTGTTGCGCTTGATCGCCAGCCGCGCCGGCAGGTTCCAGCGCGAGGGCTGGCGACCGTTCCAGAGGTCGACCCGGCGGACATAGGCACGCACCTGCAGGCTGCCGGCCGAACTTTCCACGTCTTCCACGCGGGGCAGTTCGGAGATCGCCGCCTCCACCACCGAGAAGGCGTGGCCGGCGTCCATCGGCAGTTCGATCTGGCGGCGCTGGCGGCCGGACAGGGTGGTGGCATCCAGGCGACCGGCCACCAGCCAGACCCGGCGGATGTGGGTGATGGCACTGCCGAGCGCGGAAATGATCAGGAACATCGCCAGCAGCCCGAAGATCCAGCCCGGGCCATCGTTCATGCCACTGAAGATGCCGCTCCAGACCATGCCCGCGACGAAAAGCGCCGCAGCCCAGGCCAGCAGGTGACGGAACAGGAGTGAAAGGCTGGCGAACACGGCGGCGCCTTGGAGGAAGAGGGTGAGCCGAGCATAGGGCGGCCGGCCGGGCAAACAAGCGGCCTGCGACGAAGGCCGGGAAAGTGGGGATGGAAGCCGTTATGGAAACGCCGGGCACGGCCCGGCGTTCCGGGGGCGGCAATGCCGGCCAGCGGCCGGCACTACCGGACGCCGTTATTTGCGCTGGCCGGCGCTGGCGTCACGCACGGCGCGGAACGCCTCGTCCTTGCTCCAGTTCGGCCAATCGCGGGAACTGGCCAGCTGGTTGCCCAGCGTGTACAGCACTTCCAGGTCGCGGGCGGCACCGGCGAACACCCAGTCCGGCTGCCATTCGTCGCCCTGCTGGTGATAGCGCTTGGCGGTGTAGTCCTCGGAGGCCTTCTTGCCTGCGGCCACGCCACCGTCCACCCAGTCCTGGCCGGCCGACCAGGACAGCGCCGGCACGCCACGCTTGGCGAACGGGAAGTGGTCGGAGCGGAAGAACAGGCCCGCTTCCGGCTTCGGGTCCGGCGTGTAGCGGATGTCCCAGCCCTTGGCCACGTCCTTCAGCTGGTCCAGCAGCTCGAAGCGCGCGGCACCGTAGATGCCGAAGTCACGCGACGGGCCGAACGGCGCCATGCCGTCCATGTTGATCACCGCCACGGTCTTTTCCAGCGGGTACAGCGGATGGGTGGCGTAGTACTCCGAACCCAGCAGGCCCTTTTCCTCGGCGGTGACCGCCAGGAACAGCAGCGAGCGCTGCGGGCGCTTCTCCTTGGCGAAGCCACGGGCCAGCTCGACCAGCGAGGCGGTGCCGCTGGCGTTGTCCAGCGCGCCGTTGAAGATGCGGTCACCCCGTGCATCCGGCTCACCCACGCCGATGTGGTCCCAGTGCGCGCTGTAGATGATGGTCTCGTCCGGATGGCGGCTGCCTTCCAGGCGCGCGGCCACGTTGTGCGAGGTGATCACTTCGGTCTTCACCGCGTACGTCGCGTCCAGGCTGGCGCCGGTCAGCGGCACCGGGGTGAAGTCGCGCTGCTGCGCCTTCTTCTTCAGTGCCTCGAAGTCCTGCCCGGCCGAGCGGAACAGCTCCACGGCAAGGTCGCGCTGGATCCAGCCTTCCAGCAGCGGATGGCTTTCTGCCGGGTTGTCACGCACCACGTCGAACATGGTGTTGGTGTTGGAACCGGCCACGGTGGCCCAGCCGTACGACGCCGGTGCGGTCTCGTGCACGATCAGCACGCCCAGTGCCCCCTGGCGGGCGCCCTCCTCGTACTTGTAGGTCCAACGGCCGTAATAGGTCATGCCCTTGCCGTCGAAATCACCCTGGCCGGTTTCGAAGTCCGGGTCGTTGATCAGCACCACGGCGATCTTGCCCTTCAGGTCCACGCCCTTGAAGTCGTCCCAGTTGCGCTCCGGTGCCTTCACGCCGTAGCCGAGGAACACCAGCGGGGCCTTGCTGATGTCGACGCTGCTGGCGCCATTCATGGCCGCGCGCACGGCGATCTGCTTGCCCTGCTCCAGTGCAACGGTCTTTCCGCCCTGGTGCAGCGCCAGCTGCGGCGTGCCGACGATGTCGCCCTTGCGCAGCGGTACGGCCTGGGTCCACAGGCGCTTGCCGTCCTTCAGGTCGCCGCCCGGCTGCAGCCCGGCATCGGCGAACTGCTTGCTGAGATAGGCGATGGTCTTCGCTTCGCCAGCGGTGGCCGGCGAGCGGCCTTCGTAGGCATCGGAGGCCAGTTCCTTGACGTCGGCGGAGATCCGCGCGCCATCGAATTTCGGGGTGGCCGCCATCAGTGCGCTCGACACCGACAGGGCCAGCACGCCCAGTACCGCTCGTTTCATTGCTCTCTCCAGCAGGAAAATCCTTCTGGAGTGTAATGGGATTCGGCAGGGCTGCGCCCTGCACCTGCGGTAGTGCCGGCCGCTGGCCGGCAACGTCGGGGGCAACAGCCGAAGCAACAGCGGCATTCCGTGGGATGGCGGGTCGGTCCCGCTGCTGTTGCTGGCTGTCGACCCGGGTCGACACGGACGAAAACACGAAGGGGTCAGATCCCTTTCCCGGCGGGAAAGGGCTCTGACCCCATCTGTGTGTTGCTTGGTGTTACCAGTTCGGGTCTTCGGCCGGGGCGGCAGCAGGCTTGGGCTTCGGCTTGGCGGCCGGGCGGGCGGCGGCAGCCGGGGCCGCCGAAGCGGTCGCGCTGGCGGCGGCAGCGGGCTTGCTGCCCAGCTTCTGGCGCAGTTCGATCTGGCCCGGACGGAAACCGCCGCGCATCGCGTCGACGCCGTCTTCGAGGGTGCCGTACGAGGTCTGTGCAGCCACGCGGTCGATGCGGATGGTGCAGCACGGGTGTTCGCTGCGGCCCAGCGAGCGGCCGGTCTGCGGGTCCTTCAGTTCCTCGCCCAGGCGCACGGCCTGCCAGCGCTGGCCGGCCTGCAGGGTCTCGCCGCCCTGGCTCAGCACCACCTGGTCACCGTCCACCGATACCACCGATACCGGGAACAGCGTGGTGACGATGGTGGTACCGATCTGGCCGGACAACGATTCCATCATCGCCGCAGCCATGTTGCGGCCGTTGACCACGCGCGGCAGGGTGCTGGGGCCGGTCGAGGCCAGCTGGTGGTCGAAGCTGTCGGACATCACCACCTGGCCGGTGGTGGCGTTGATCAGGCGCAGGGTGATGCGGCCGCCACCGGAATACGAGGTCACCTGGCGGTCGGACATGCGCAGGTTGCGCACGCTGCGCGGGTACTCGAAGCGTTCGATGGTCGGGATCAGGATCAGGTCGGTCGCCAGCTGCTGGCCGACGCGGGCCGTGTCCTGCAAACGCACGTTGCCACTGTTGATGTGGTCGATCTCGGCCTGCAGTTCGTCGCCGAATTCGCGGTCCAGCACGATGAAGCGCTGGGTCTGGGTCAGCGTGTCGGACAGGCGCGCGCGGATCGCGTCGGCCACTTCATCGGCACTCACGCGGCCATCGCCCACGGCATAGCTGCCGGCCCTGGTGCGCGGCAGCGCGACCACGATCTTCGGCTTGCCCTGCTCGTCCGGTGCGCGGTACTGGGCAATCTGTGCACGCACGCGCAC
The DNA here is from genome assembly GCF_059371555.1 of Stenotrophomonas sp. YJH_SMC_10. NCBI lineage: Bacteria > Pseudomonadati > Pseudomonadota > Gammaproteobacteria > Lysobacterales > Lysobacteraceae > Stenotrophomonas > Stenotrophomonas sp. YJH_SMC_10. The sequence goes on from NZ_JCAFUS010000017.1 coordinate 7,557, forward strand.
CTTCCAGTAGCTGCGCATGCTGCGGTGGGTCACGTCCGAATCCAACGAGCGTGCGCCACGCTGGGCATCGACGCTGACCTTCTCGTCGTAGCTCTCCTTGACGCTGGCCGAGGCACCGCCGCCCTTGGCCGTGGCCTCGCCGGACGCGCTGGCAGAGGCCGAACCCTTGAAGCTCCAGCCTTCGTCGCTGGCGCGCACGCGGGCGATGGTTTCTTCATCCAGCTGCCGCACTTCGTCCTGCGACAGGATTTCATAGCCCAGCACTGCGCCCTGCGAGCCGGCGATCATCTGCTGGGTGAACGCGTCGGCGCGGATATCGCCGACGTGTTCGTCATCCACGTCCACATGCAGGCCTGCACGCAGGCTCTGCATCTGGCTGGCCACGCGTACGCCGTTGACCTGCGCCACCGCCGACTGCAGTGCCGCCAGCACCGCCAGTTCCGGGGTGCTGCCGATACCGTCGGCCTCGCGCGCGACCTGGGTGGTGCCGCCGAAATCCGGCGTGCCTCGCAGGGGCGCTGCTTCCACTGGCGCATTGCTGGCCAGTGCACTGGTTGCCTTTTCCTTGGCGGGTGCGGGCGCATCGGCGGCCGGGGTGTCCTGCTTGCCACAGGCTGCAAGCAGCACTGTGGCCAGGCCCAGGCCGATCAGGCGGGAGGTCGTACGCATGGGGTTGAACCTCGGATCAGATCGAGTCAAGCATCGAATCGGCGTTCGACGGCACCTTCACCTTGCTCTTCTTGGCGAAGGTCACGGCCGACTTGGTCGAGCCGTACAGGCCCTGGATGAAGCCCGGCGATTCCTTGGCAACCCAGGCACCTGCCGCCAGCTTGCGGCCAACGGTCGCCATCTGGGTTGCGCCCAGGTTCTTCATGCCGGCAGTGAAGTTGCTCGCCTCGCCACCGAGCTTCTGCGCTTCGGCGGCCGACGCCAGCAGCGAGACCAGGCCTTCGGCGTAGTGCTGCTTGGATTCAGCGTTCAGTTCCGGCTGCGCGGCCTGGCGCTCGTTGATCGCGGCCTGGGCGGCTTCACTGACCGACACCGACTTCTTCATCGCATCGACGCTGACCGAACCCGACGACAGCGCCTGGCGCTCGGCTTCCAGCAGCTGCACCTGCTCGGCCAGGCCGAAGGCGCGGGCGAACGAGGTCTGGGCCTGCAGCGAGTGCGACTGCGAGCTGACGAAACGGCGCACCAGCGCTTCCTGCGCGGCTTCGTCCGGAGCGGCGGCGCTGGAGGCGCTGCTGGTGGAGGAACCGGTGGCGGCACCGGCCAGGTCCTTCAGCTTGCCCAGGCCGGCGTGCGCCGGCATCGACAGGGTAGCGGCGGCGATGGCCACGACAAGAGCGGTATTGCGGATCATGAGGATGTCCTTTGGGAGAGACGGCCGCGGTGCGGCACGCGGGGAATCGGTGAACCCTGGGGCGATGCCGAGCGAGCTCGGCACCTGCCGGGGGCGGCGGATCAGCGGACCGCCTTGACGTTCAGTTCGTTGATCATCTGCTGGGCCGCCTTTTCGGCAGCCAGCTGCAGGGCATTGGTACGGGCCACGGTTTCGTTCGGGCCGGTACCGGAGAACTGCACCGGGCCCACCGACGACACGGTGCGCGGGAAGCGGCCGGTCACATCCAGCACCTTGCCGGTGACGGTGACGAACACGCGGGTGTTGCCACTGGCCGGATCGCGGTCGCGCATGCCGACGTCGAGCGTGCCGACGGCGATGTAGGGGATGTTGGCCGCGCGGATGCCGTTGGCGGTGTCACGCAGGGTGGCCGGGGCCAGGTCGTTGCCGGTGCTGAAGTCCTTGCGGATGCGCTCGATGCTGAGCAGGCCGCGCGACTCGCCTTCCACGTACTCCGCTTCCACCACTTCGTAGCCGGCAGCACTGAAGGCACCGGTCATCGCGGTGTTGACTTCGGCGGCGTTGGCCACTTTCCAGGTGATGTTGTCGGCGCGCGCGGTGGTGCTGCCGCCGCTGGTGACCGACACCGAACCGTTCTGGTTGATGCTGCCGTTGGTGCTGACCGAGTTGCCGCGGAAGCTGTCGCCTTCGCGGGTGTTCTCGCTATAGCTGCTGCTGGCGTCGACGCGGCGGTATTCCTTGTCCTGGAACGACTGCACGGTGTCCTGCGAGCGCGCCATGAACAGGAAGGTCAGCAGCGAGCGCTGTGCGGCGGTGGCGCCGGCCACGGCCGAACCCGCATCCAGCTTGGTCTGCAGCAGGGTGGTGTTGATCTCGGCGCGGACGGTGACGGTGTAGGTCTTGGCCTTCTTGTCTTCGGTGTCCGACAGCTGCACGGCGCTGAGCACGTAGCGGTCGATCTCGCCGATGAACTCGGCGCGGCGGGCTTCGAACAGGCGCAGCTTGGCCGCACCGGTTTCGGCGATGTATGCCTCCAGTGCGTTGACCTTGGCCTTGTTCAGGGCCTGGGCGCGGGTATCGGCGCTCAGGCGCAGGCCGTAGCTGGCCGAGCCGGTGCCGCGCGAGCTGGCGGTCTGTGCAGCGACCGGCGAGGCCACCACCAGCGCGATGAGGATGAGCAGGATGGTACGCATCAACGACATGACTTGATCAACTCCTGGAGGGCTTGGGTCTGCTGCTGCAACGGGCGGCCGCCCGGCTTCTGTTCGTCCAGCCACGCGCGCGAATCGGCGCGCCTGGCAGCGGCGCCGGCGAAGGCGTCGAGCCCGGCCAGCAGGGTTTCGTAGCTGGCCGACCACTGGTCAACCTGCCACTGCGTGACCGGCACCACCTTGGTGGCCCCCTTGCGCAGCGGCTGTTCGAAATAGACCTTGCCCGAGAACGGCTCGGTCACCTTGGCGGTGAAGAACGCACCGAACAGCATCGTCTTCATCGCCGGGGTTTCCTGGATCACGCCGTTCTTCAGCGCGTCGACCTGCAGGGTGATGACGTAGTCGGGTTCGGGAATCTTCAGCTGGTAGACCTTGCCATCGGCAAAGCGGGCGGCCATCGCACCGCCGATCGCCTGGCCCGAGGCCGGTGGCAGCAGGCCGACGCCGGTGTTGGACGACAGCGTCTTGGACAACTCGTGCGCCAGCGTCGCGCGCAGCGTCGCTTCCCAGTTCGGGTCGGGCAGCTTGGCGCGCACCGCATCGGACAGGGTCACCCCGCCCACCTGCAGGCGGCGCACGGCGGCGTCGGGCAGCCGGGCCTGTGCCAGGCTCGCCGCGAGTACCTGCGACAGGCTGGTCTCGGCGCTGCCGTACAGCAGATCGGCGACGATCGCGTCGATATCATCGTTGTCAGGACGGTAGTCCTGCACGTCGATGCGCTGCAGGGTGAGCGGATAGGAGGCAATCACCTGGCGCTCGCGGAAGTCGAAGAACAGCGCCTGCAGCGCCACTTCCACCAGCACCTTGTACTGGTCGCCGATCGGCTCGACCGACACCAGTTCGCGGTCCAGCGCGGCGGCCAGCACGGTCGCGCTGGTGGTGCCGTCCAGCATCGCCACCGGCTGGTCGATCAGCTCCAGGTGGGCCGGGGCTCGGCGCTTGAGCGACTGTGCCAGCGCCTGGTTGAGCGGGATCAAGCCGCGCTTTTCCAGCACGGCGTGCGCATGCGGCGTGGTCGCCTGCACGGCAGCGGCGTCGGCGGTGTAGGCAAACCCGGCCCAATAGGCCTGCTGTGATTTGTCGGCGGCCTGCACGGCCATCGGCCACACGGCCAGGCACAGAGCACAGGCAAGCAGGCGCGCAAAAGCGCGCGATGCGCTCTTCGTCCTTGAATACATCCAACCGCTCCTCGGTCAATACGCATGGAATGCGGACGCTGATGCGTCCGCTGGGCGCGAAACATAGCCGCTCAGGCGCCCGGCGACAAGTGCTGTCCTTGTCGGCTCAGTTTGTGGGCGGCAGTCCCGCCCGTCGCCGCAACAGTCCGCGCTCGGCCCGGTTCTGGCTGAGTTCGGCGGCCGCGGCAAAAGCGTCACGCGCATCCTGCTCACGCCCCAGTGCCTGCAACAGCTCGCCACGAACCACCTGCAGCGGCGCATAGTCGCGCAGGCGCGCGTCGACCAGCAGGGGTTGCAGCTGCGCCCACGCAGCGAACGGGCCTTCGCTGCGCAGGATCGCCACCACCCGGTTCAGTGCCACCACCGGCGAAGGTTGCGCCTGCAGCAGCTGTGCATAGAGCGCGGCGATACGCGGCCAGTCGGTAGCGTCGGCGCGCCGCGCAGCCGCATGGCAGGCGGCGATGCGCGCCTGCAGGACATAGGGATCGTCGCCACCACCGGCCGCCAGCGCGCGCGCCAGCACCTGCTGGCCGCGTTCGATCTGCAACCAGTCCCAGCGCGCGCGGTTCTGCTGGTCCAGCAGCACCGGCGCGCCCTGTGCATCCATGCGTGCCGCCGCGCGCGAGGCCTGCAGTTCCATCAGCGCCAGCAGGCCCAGTACCGGCGGCACCGGCAGGCGATGGGCCAGGATGCGCGCCAGCCGCAGCGCCTCCTCGCACAACGCCGGACGCATCCAGTCGTCACCGGCGCTGGCCGCATAGCCTTCGTTGAACACCAGATAGACCGCCTCCAGCACCGAGGCCAACCGCTCCGGCATCGCGTCCGCGCGCGGCACTTCATAGGGCACCTGCTTCTGCGCCAGCGTGCGCTTGGCGCGCACGATGCGCTGGGCGATGGTCGGCTCCGGCTGCAGGAACGCACGCGCGATCTCGACGGTGGTCAGGCCACCGAGCAGGCGCAGGGTCAGTGCCACCCTCGCATCGGCCGGCAGCACCGGATGGCAGGCCACGAACATCAGCCGCAGCAGGTCATCGCCCAGATCGTCCTCCAGTGCCTGGCTGTCATCCGGCGCCGGCAGCGCCGCCGGATGCAGTTCCTCGCCCCACTGCGCATGCTGCTGTGCCACCCGCTGGTGCTGGCGCAGTACATCGATGGCGCGGTTGCGCGCAGTGGTCATCAGCCAGGCTCCGGGGTTGTCCGGGATGCCCTGCTCCGGCCAGCGCTCCAGCGCGGCCAGCCAGGTGTCCTGGGCGAGCTCCTCGGCACGGCCGACATCGCCGCCGAGCAGCCGCGCCAGGCGCGCGATCAACACTGGCGACTCCATCCGCCAGAGGGTTTCCAGACGCTGCGTCAGTGCGGGATCGAGCATGCGCCGATCACAGCACGCACGCCCGTCCCGCACAAGCGCCATGGCTCACGCTTCGACGATGGGCTTGAAGCCGCCCCAGAACATGCGTTTGGTATCGAACGGCATGTCCTTCGAGCCGAGCGACGCCAGCCGCGGGTCGGCCATCACCCTGGCATTGATGCGGTCGCGTGCCGCGCGCGAACGGAACACCACGAACGCAACGATCACCGTTTCGCCGGGCTTTGCCTTGACCGCGCGCGGGAACGAGGTGCGCTTGCCCGGTTCCACATCGTCAGCCACGCATTCCATGTACTGCAGCGCGCCATGGTCCTTCCACACCGCGCCGGCCTTGCGGGCAAGGCGACGGTAAGCCGCCACCTTGTCCTGTGGGCACGGCAGCACGTAAGCATCCACGTAAGCCATGAGGGTTCTCCCTTGCGGCGGCGGTCAGCCCGGCTCGCCGTCCATGTGTGCGATTTCCCAGAGATGGCCATCCAGGTCCTGGAAGCCACGCTGGTACATGAAGCCGTAATCGCGCGCCGGCTGCGGTTCGCTGGCACCGGCGGCCAGTGCCTTGTCCACCATCGCGTCCACCGCCTTGCGGCTGTCCGCCGACAGGCAGGTGATCACCTCGGTCTGGCTGCGCGCGTCGGCGATCGGCTTGGTGGTGAACTGCTTGAAGAACGGCTGGGTCAGCAGCATCACGAAGATGCTTTCACTGATGACCATGCAGGCGGCATCGTCGTTGGTGAAGGTCGGGTTGAAGCTGTAGCCCAGCGCGGCGAAGAAGGCCTTGGACGCGTTCAGGTCCTGCACGGGCAGGTTGACGAAGATCATCTGCGGTTGTGGTGCACTCATCGGTGAAGCTCCTGGGTGGATGGAGAAGGTGGGATCAGGGCTGCTTCATGCAGTTGACCATCCACGGCTTGCCGTAGCGGTCGATCAGCATGCCCCAGCGGTGCGCCCAGAACGTTTCGGCGATCGGCATCTGCACCTGCCCGCCTTCGGCCAGTGCCGCGAACACGCGTTCGGCTTCTTCGACGCTGTCGACGTCGACATTGATGGTGGTCGAGCTGCCCTCGCCGCCGCCGGGGCCGTCGGCCGCCATCACGATGGCGTTGCCGATCTCCAGCTGGCTGTGGGCGACGTGGTCCAGGGTTTCCGGCGGCATCTCGTTGCAGCCCGGCGAGCCATCGGACGGCGGCATGTCGCGGTATTTCATTTCCGAAGTGACCTGGCCACCGAGTGCCTTGGCGTAGAACGCCATCGCCTCATGGGCCTGGCCGCTGAAGCCGAGGAAGGGAATCAGTTTCATCGCAATGCTCCGTGTGTGGTTCAAGGGGATGGCGCCGGATCGTGCCCGGCATGGAGATGAATCGGGTCAACCTTCCAGCTGTGCACGCAGACGCTGTTCCTGCTGCTGTAATTCGGGGGTGAAGGCCTCACCGAAGTCTTCCGCGGACATCAGCGGGCGCAGTTCAAGCGTGCCGCCGCTGCCGAACGGCGCACGGCTGGCCCATTCGACCGCCTCCTCCAGCGAGCGCACCTCCCACAGCCAGAAGCCGGCGATCTGTTCGCTGGCCGGGCCGAACGGACCGGCCTCGACCCGGGGGGCGGTGCCACCGAAATGGATGCGGCGGCTGCGCTGGGTGGCGTGCAGGCCTTCGCCGGCCAGCATGATGCCGGCCGCGACCAGTTGCTCGTTGAAGGCGCCCATTTCGGACAATTCCTGTTCGCTGGGCATGCGGCCGGCTTCGGAGTCGGCGTTGGCCTTCACGATCACCATCACTTTCATTGCGGTCTCCCGTGGGACGCGTGGTGCGTGCCCTTCACTGGGTACAACGAACCAGGGGGCGGGGAATCGACACGTCGGTTGGAAATTTTTTCTTGCGCGGAAAGCGCGCCTTCGGCGGAGGTCGGCGAACGGCGGAGCCCCTCCGTGGTGGGTTTGGGTGGGTCGCTGAAAGCGCGGGTTCATGGATTTGCCCGGGTGGGTAGGCGGGTCGGGGGACGCCGTAAACCCATCCATGGGGGCTTGGCCGCGGCATCCATGCCGCGGACACCCCCGCCCCGCCTACCCACCCGGCCCTGGACAGTTTCCTGCCTCCGGCACCCACCACGGGAAGATCAAGAGAAAAGGCAACAGCAACAGCAACAGCAACAGCAAAAGCAAAGGCGGTTGGCTGGCGGGCTCGGCTTTGCGAGCGGAGCGACCCGCTTTTGCTCTTGCTTGTTGATTTCCCGTGGTGGATCGGCCGCCGGAATCTGTCTGGGGCCGGGCGGGTGGGGTTGGCGGGGTATCCGCGCCATGGATGGCGCGGCTAAGCCTCCAGGGACGGATTCACGGCGTCCCCGCCAATCCCACCCGCCCGCCCCACCCTCAGGAAACCCGCTTTCAGCGACCCACCCAAACCCACCACGGAGGGGCTCCGCCGTTCGCCGATCTCCGCCGAAGGCGCGCTTCTGCGCTGCAACATGCCCATGCGCAATCCTGCGCGATCATGGACACCCGCCCCCGCCAGGACCGTGCCATGCAGCAGTACCTGCTTCTGATCTATATCGAGCCTGCCCTGCTGCAGGCGCTGCCCACCGAAGAATTCAACGCGCTGATGCGCGACTGCCTGGCGCACGCCGACCAGCTGCAGGCCGAAGGCACGCTGCTGGCCGCCCAGAAGCTGCAGCCGGTCGATACCGCACAGACCCTGCGCGTGCGCGATGGACACAGCCGCGTGCTCGATGGCCCGTTCGCCGAAACCCGCGAGCTGCTGGCCGGCTTCAACCTGATCGTCGCGCGCGACCGCGACGAAGCCATGCGCATCGCCCGCGACTTCCCGTGGGCACGCTTCGGCAGCATCGAGGTGCGGCCGCTGGAAGACATGGACGCCGAGCGCGAACGCTGCGGCGCCCCAGCTGCGGCTATGGCAGCAGCCGCACCCTGATCTCGCGCGGGCCGATGCCTTCGTTGCCGCTGTAGTCGCGCACGCTGGCGCGCACGATGTACTCGCCCGGCGGCAGCGCCGCCGGCTGCCAGCGCCCGGTTTCCATCAGGCCGTCGCGCACGGTGTTGGTGGCCAGGTAGCGGAACCGGGTCACCGCGCTGCCGTGCACGGTGATGCCACTGTCGGGGGCGTAGGCCACCCGCACCGCTTCCTTCTGCGGCGGCATGCGGTTGAACACGATGTTCCAGCGTGGCTGTTCATAGCCCTGCAGCGCTCGGCCACCGGCGTCCAGGATCTGGTAGCCCACCTGGTACATGCCCAGGCGGCGGCGCGGCAGGTTGTTGTCGACCTGGTCCCAGGCCTCGACCACGATCTGCACGCCGCGGCCCTGGCGCGCCACCATCACCACGCCATCGCTGCCAGCGGCCATCGGCTGGTCGTTGTCGTCCAGCAGGGCCACATCGGTGATGCGCGGTGCGAAGTGGTCGGCGTAGCCCTGGAAGCCCAGCGCCACCGCGTTGGTCTCGAAGCCACCGGTACCCACCGCCAGGTGCACGTGCGCCTGGTTGTTGATGCTGCCCAGGCGATCACCGACGTGGATGCGCATGCCGCGGCGCACGCGCATCCGCTCCAGTTTGCCCTGCTCGTCGTACAGTGCCTGCCAGCGCGCGTCATAGGGTTCGTCGCGCGGGGTGCGGCCGACCCGCATGTGGATGTACTTGAGGCGATCCACGGCCAGGCCCTCGGCCTGCTCGCCCAGGTTCCAGGCCGCCACCGGGCTGCTGATCTTGCCATCGGCGATCGCCAGCACGGTCTGGCCGACATCGCCCCGCACATCGAAGCCGCCATGCAGATGGTGGCGGCTCTCACCGGTGAAGTTGCCACGCACCTCGCCCAGCGTGCCGACCACTTCGTGCCAGCCGTCCTGCGGTGCCAGCGGCCAACGGCCCCCGGTCTCCGGCAGCGCGGCATCGGCAGCCGGGCCGACCAGTGCCGGCGCCGGCAGGTCGCCGACCGGCAGCGGGCGAAGGCGATGCAGGCGATAGCTGGCGGCGTCGGCCACCAGCACGCTGCCATCGGCATCCATGGCCAACCCGCTGGGGCGGGCCAGCCGCGGCAAGCGGCCATTGCCGACCAGGGCGATCTGATGGCCCTGCGGCGTCACCTGCACGATGCGGCCATCGAGGTCACCCACGTACAGCACGCCGTCGTGCGTGGTGGCCAGCGACAGCGGCCCATTGATCACGCCGCCGGCGGCGACCACGGTGCTGACCGTGCCGTCGACGCCTACGCGGCGCACCGCATTGTTGAACAGGTCGGCCACCAGCAACGCGCCCTGCGCGTCGAAGGCCAGCGCCACCGGCGTGTCGAAGCGCGCGGCGGCGCCCGCGCCATCGGCAAAGCCCGGCCGGTCACCCCCGGCCAGGGTACGCACGCTGCCATCGGTACCGATCACCCGGATGCGGTCGTTGAACGTATCGGCCACGTAGACCTGCCCCTGTGCGTCCACCGCGATGCCCATCGGCGCATCGAAGCGGGCCTGCGCCGCAGGGCCATCGGCAACGCCCTGCTCGCCACCGGCCAGGGTGGTCACCAGGCCATCGGCACCGATGCGGCGGATCGCATGGTTGCCCGTGTCGGCCACGTACAGGTTGCCCTGCGCGTCAGCGGCGATGCCCGAGGGCGTATTGAAGCTGGCCTGCAGCGCCGGGCCATCAACGCGGCCCTCGCCCTGCCCGGCCACCGTTTCAACACGGCCATCGGGCAGGCGGCGGCGGATCCGGTTGTTGTCCCCGGCATCGGTGAAGTAGACGCTGCCATCGGCGGTGCGCAGCAGTGCATACGGGTCGGCGAAGCGGGCCTGTGCAGACGCACCATCACGGTCACCCGGGTGGCCATCGCCGGCCAGCGGCTCGATCTGCGCGGTCCAGGCCAACGGCGTGGGCGCCGGGCCCGTGGGGCCGGCCAGCGTATTCAGCGGTGTATCCCACCACGTTGCAGCCAAGCCCACCGCTGTTGCCAATGCCACCCCTGCCGCCATCCATTGCCACCGTGCCATCGCGTTGCGCCGCCTCTGCCTGCTGTTTGAAGAGGCACCGACAATAGACGCTGCGCAGGCGTTCCGCCACGAACGATCCTGCGCCTGAACGCCAGAATTCGCTTTCCCGCGCTTGTCCTCGCTGGCGGCAGCAGGTTCAATGCGGTTCCCACGGATGGAGATCCTCCATGCCCCGCCTTCTCCCGCTCACCGCCCTGCTGCTGGCCGCATTGGCCAGCGCGCCCGCCGCCGCCTCGATCACGGTGGTCCCGCAGAAGCCATCGGCCACCGCCGATGCCGTACACGCGGCGTACGCCACACGCTGGGATGAAGCGATCCAGCAGGCACGCAGTGGCAATACGCTCGGCGCGCTGATCAGCATGGAGCGGCTGATGGAGGATCCGCTGCTGGACGACTTCGATGCCGAGCATCGCGGCCGCGCCGCGCAGGTCGCCGGCTGGACCGCACTGATGCAGAAGAAGCCGGCGCTGGCCCGCCGTTACCTGCAGCGGGCGCAGGAGGCGTTGCCGGAAGATGCGCAGGTCCTGCTCACCCAGGTGTCGGTGGAGCTGTCGGACAACCAGCCGGCTGCAGCGACGACGTTCCTGGTGAAGGCGCTGAAGCATGCCGAGGCACCGCTGCCGGTCGATCACCATGCCATCAACTACCTGCAATACCGCCTGCGGGACCAGCCGCAGCAGCGCATGGACCTGCTGCAGGCACTGTTCGACAACGGCTGGAAGAGCGGCGGCCTGGAGCCGACCGGGCTGTGGCTGGCGCTGGCCACGCTGCAGGCCGACCACGGCCGCAGCGGCAGTGTTGCAGCCACGCTGGCACGCATCGACAGCCCGGCCGAGATCATCCGCCTGCGCAGCGACAAGCGCTTCGACCGCTACGTCGATCGCGGCGATGCGCGTTTCGATCCGGTGCAGGCGGCGCAGCGGCACCTTGATGAACTGCGTGTCTCCGGCCTGCTCGACCGCGCACTGGACGCGCGCATGGCCGAGTTCGGCACCACCCTGCTGATGCTGGACCGCAATGAGGAAGTGCTGTCGCTGACCGACGGCATGGCCCGCGCCGCGAACGACGGTGAGTCGCCGGCGGCGGCGGAAGCGGAATGGGTGGCTTGGTTGCTCAACAGCCGGCTCACCGCGTTGCGCCGGTTGGGCCGCACGGACGAGGCACTGGCCACGGCCAGGCAGGCCGCCCGCATCGGCGCGCTCGGCCCCGATGGCATCGAGCACCAGATGAATGTCGGCTTCGTGCTCAGTTCGATGGGACGCATGCAGGATGCTGCGCAGGCAGTGAATGACATGCCAGGCCTCGCCGGCTACGGCAAGGCCGCGCAGGCGCTGCTGCAGTTCGCCGCCGCCCGCGAGCGCGGCGACGCCGCGGCGCGCGACGCGGCGCGCGCGGTGATCCTGGCCCAGCGCAATGACGCACGCCTGTTCCATCGTGAAATGCTGCTGGAGGAAGGCGACCTGGACGGGGCCGCCGCCGTCCTGATCGAACAGCTGCGTTCGCCGGTTGAACGCGGTGAAACCCTGGCCAGCCTGCAGGACATGCGCACCTATGCATCATGGCCGGGCGACGTGCGCATCGATGCCGCATGGCGTGCACTCAAGCAGCGTGCCGACGTGCAGGCCGAGGTGGCACGCGTCGGCCGCATCGAGCGCTACGATCTGGTCAGCACCTCCACCTCGCGCTGAGCCGATTGCCTGTAGCGCCGAGCCCACGCTCGGCTGCTTCATCCGGAGCCGAGCGTGCGCTCGGCCCCACACCTCCCGCTAGCGCGCCGGCACCTCGCTGCGGATGCCCATGGCTTCGCGGTAGCGTGCGTACAGCGCCATCACCTTGTCCACGTAGGCCAGGGTTTCGGCGTAGGGCGGCACGCCCTTGTAGCGGGTGACTGCACCGATGCCGGCGTTGTAGGCGGCCGCCGCCAACGGACGGTCGCCGTTGTAGCGGCGCAGCAGCGCGCGCATGTAGCGCGCGCCGCCCTCGATCGACTGCTGTGGCGAGAACGGATCGCGCACCCCGTACTCCTGCGCGGTATCGGGCATCAGCTGCATCACCCCCTGTGCGCCCTTGCTGGAAACCGCCAGCGGATCGAAATTGCTTTCGGCATGGGCGATCGCGCGCAGCCAGGCGTCATCGACGCCGGTCGCCTTGGCCGCCGCCTTGAACTGCCGCGCATGCTGCGCCAGCTGCGGCTTGCCGACCTTGCCCAGCCCTTCATGCGCCGGCTCGCCCGGCGGCGTGGCCACGGTGAACTTCAGGAACACCCGCGAGCCGGGCAGGTTGCGCGTGGAATAGACCAGCGCCCCGTCCTGTTCGCGCTCGTACAGCACGCCGCTGAACACGCCCATGTTGCCCCACAGGTTGGGGGTCTGGACGGCGTTGTCGTCGATCTCCTTCGGCGTGCACCGCGATCCCGGCTCCGGCGCGGTGGCCAGGCTGACCGTGTTGCCCTGCACGCAGCGGTAGACGGTGCGCGCGGCGGCTGGCCCGGGCCACAGGCTGGGCAGCAGCAACAGCGCGAGCAAGAGCGGGCGACGGGACATGGCGGCCGGATGATCCGGCCGTGCCCGCTAATGTTGGGTGAATGGGGGCCGGCAGGGCTGCGCCCTGCACCTGCGGTAGTGCCGGCCGCTGGCCGGCAACCTCAACGGCAACAGCCGATTTCCTGCGAGGAGGCGGGGTCGGTCCCGCGACCTGCCGGGGTCAGATCCCGTTGCCGGGGAACGGGATCTGACCCCACTTCGGATCACTTCGCGGTCCTCCGCCGCACCCAGTACCCCACGCCCAGCAGCACGAACCACACCGGGCTGGCGATCAGTGCCTGGCGGGTGTCGCCCTGCAGGCTCAGCAGCACCAGCACGCCGGCGAAGAACACCAGGCAGGCCCAGCACATGGCGATGCCGCCGGGCATCTTGAAGATCGAGGCGGCGTGGCGCTCCGGGTAGCGGCGGCGGTAGACCATGTAGGCCACCAGGATCAGCGACCAGACGAAGATGAAGAGCACGGTGGCCAGCGTCGTCACCAGGGTGAAGGCGGTCACCAGGTTCGGGATCAGGTAGATCAGCAGGGTGCCGCCCAGCAGGCACAGGCAGGAGAACAACAGGCCGCGGGCCGGCACCGCCGCGCGCGACAGCTTCGACAGCCCGCGCGGGGCATGGCCCTCTTCGGCCAGGCCGTACAGCATGCGGCTGGTGGAGAAGATGCCGCTGTTGGCCGAGGACGTGGCCGAGGTCAGCACCACGAAGTTGATCAGGCTGGCAGCGGCCGGAATGCCGGCCAGCACGAACAACTGCACGAACGGGCTCTTGTCCGGCACCACCTGGCGCCACGGGGTGACGGCCATGATCGCGACCAGCGCCAGTACGTAGAAGATGATGATGCGTACCGGGATCGAGTTGATCGCCTTGGGCAGGTTGCGCTCGGGGTCGGCAGTCTCGGCGGCGGTGGTGCCGACCAGCTCGATGCCGACGAAGGCGAACACGGCAATCTGGAAGCCGGCGAAGAAGCCGACCAGCCCCATCGGGAACAGTCCGCCGTCATTCCACAGGTTCGACAGCGACGCGGTGTGGCCGCTCGGCGAGGTGAAGCCCCAGGCCACCAGCCCCGCACCGGTGATGATCAGCGCGCAGATCGCCACGATCTTGATCAGCGCGAACCAGAATTCCATTTCGCCGAACAGCTTCACCGTCACCAGGTTCAGCGCCAGCAACAGCAGCACGCAGGCCAGCGCCGGTATCCAGGCGTCAAGCCCGGGGAACCAGAACTGTGCGTAGGCAGCGATCGCGATCACGTCCGCGATCGCAGTGACGATCCAGCAGAACCAGTACGTCCATCCACAGAAAAACCCGGCCCACGGGCCGAGCAGGTCGGTGGAGAAGTCGATGAAGGACTTGTACTGCAGGTTGGACAGCAGCAGTTCGCCCATCGCGCGCATCACGAAGAACAGCATCGCGCCGATGATCAGGTAGACGAAGATGATGGAGGGGCCGGCCAGGCTGATCGTCTTGCCCGAGCCCATGAACAGGCCGGTGCCGATGGCACCGCCGATGGCGATCAGTTGCAGGTGGCGGTTGGACAGGCTGCGGCGCAGGTGCTCGGGGGGCGTTGCGGGCTCGGTCATGGGCGCGGGCACAGGGGTGGGCGAAGCGTTCGACGGTAGTCCTCCACGGCGCCGAGCGCCAGCACCAGACCGGCCCATTACGTCAAAGCTGGCCGCTTTCACCACAATGTGACCGAATACCGTATTGATCCCATTCCGCCGGGCCCGGCGCCATGCTCAGATAGCCGCACCTGCCCAAGGACCGGCCCGACCATGCGCCCTGCCCCGCCCGCCCCGCCGGAGCCCCGGCCATGAGCCGCCTGCGCGTCATCATCGGCGCCACCGCGCTGGCCCTGCTGGCCGCTGCGGTACCGATCGCGGTCATGGCCTACGCCACCTGGGACCGCGCGGTCAGCGTCGAACAGCAGCGCCTGCGCGACATCGCCGACCGCACCCTGCGCCGCTCCGACCTGTCCTACCAGGAGGCGCTGGCCGCGCTGAAATCGGCCGAGGCCGGTGCCTACGTGCCCTGCGGTCCGGAGCACATCCGGCGCATGCAGACCCTGGTGATGACCACCCCGTCGATCGACCAGATGGGCTACTTCGAAGGCGGCAAGCTGCGCTGCACGTCCTGGGGGCCTTTCCTGTCCGACGTCGACCAACCCACGCCGGACCACGTCACCAGCGACGGCGCCGGCATCGTGGTGGACGTGCGCCCGGAAGTCAGCGGGCGTCGCCAGGTGCTGGCGGTCCTGTATGGGTCCTACGACGCCCTGGTGGACCCGCGCCGCTTCGTCGATGTCATCGCCGACCCGAACGTGCGGCTGGCACTGGCCAGCCCCGATGGACGCCTGCTGGCCAAGCAGTCGGGCCTGGATCCGGAGCTGCTGCAGACGCTGCTGCGCGACCCCGGCGAGGGCCTGGACCACACCACCTTGTTCGCCACCGCGCGCAACGAGGAATGGCTGGCGATCGCCACCACCCCGCGCACCGCGCTGGCCGCCGCGTTCCGCCAGCAGGCGTGGCTGTACGTGCCGGTGGGCCTGCTGCTGGCCGCCGCCGGCGCCGGACTGGTGATCTGGCTCTCGCGCCGCCGCCTGTCGCTGCGCGGTGAACTGGCCACCGCCATCCGTCGCCGCGAGCTGTACCTGCATTACCAGCCGATCATCGAACTGGACACCGGCATCTGCGTCGGCGCCGAGGCCCTGGTCCGCTGGCAGCGCCCGGATGGCACCCAGGTGCGACCGGACCTGTTCATTCCACTGGCCGAAGAGGCGGGCATGATCGCCGACGTCACCGACCTGGTGATCGAGAACGTGGTGCGCGACATGCGCGAGCTGCTGGTGGCCGATCGCAGCGCCCACATCGCGATCAACCTCGCCGCCGAAGACATCAGCAGCGGCCGCGCCCTGAAGATGATCTCCCGGCACATGGCCGGCAGCGGCATCCTGCCGCAGCAGATCTGGATGGAGGCCACCGAACGCGGCTTCCTCGACCTGGACCGCGCGCGCACCATGCTCGCCGCCGCCCGCCGCGCTGGCCACAGCGTGGCCATCGACGATTTCGGCGTCGGCTTCTCCAGCCTGCAGTACCTGGAACAGCTGCCACTGGATGCGCTGAAGATCGACAAGTCGTTCATCGATGCGATCGGCACCGAAAGCGCGACCAGCCCGGTCACCCCGCACATCATCGACATGGCCAAGGAGCTGGGCCTGTGGGTGGTGGCCGAGGGCGTGGAAACCGAAGCGCAGCTGGCCTACCTGCACAGCCGGCATGTGGAATTCGGCCAGGGCTGGCTGTTCTCGCGGCCACTGCCACGCGATGAATTCATTGCCTTCCATCACAAGCGGCAGCAGCAGTACGGTCCTGCACGCGAACACATGCAGAACCCGCGCAGCGTGCCGATCGAGCAGGTGCCACTGGAGTGAGGCAACCCGGCAGTGCCGGCCGCTGGCCGGCACCACCTGACCCGTGACCGGCGCCTACGCCCACGCCTTCGGGCGTGCCAACAGCCACGCGGCGGTCACCGCCAGCAACAGCAACGGCAGCCATCCCAGCTGACGGGGGCCGCTGGCCTGCAGCAGCACGCCGCCCGCTACGCCCCCGCCGGCGATGGCCAGGTTCCAGCCGGTCACCAGCATCGACTGCGCCAGATCGGCCGCAGACCCGGCACGCCGGGCCAATGCGGTCTGGAACAGGGTCGGCACCGCGCCGAATGCCACCCCCCACAGGATCGTCGCCAGCAGCAGTACCGCTGCCACGCCGGGCCACACCAGCAACGCCAGCACCGGCACGATGAAGCCGATCACCGCTGCCCACACCAGTGCGTGCAGGTGGCGATCCACGCCCCAGCCGGCAATGCCGATGCCAGCGATGGCTGCCACGCCGAAGGCGAGCAGCAGCCGGTCCAGCCATGCACCGGCGCCCGCATCGACCGCCAGCGGCTCGATGTAGGTGTAGAGCACGTTGTGCGCCAGCACGTACAGCGCCATCACCAGCAGCGCGCTGCGTACACCGGGCAGGCGCCACACGGTCGCCAGCGAAGTGCGTTGCCCGGCCCCGGCGGCCGGCAGCGCAGGCAACGCCCAGCGCGCGTAGGCCAGCAGCAGCAGGCCCAGCACGCTCATCAGCGCGAACGCCCAGCGCCAGCCGATCTGCTGGCCCAGCAGTGTCCCCGCCGGCACCCCCAGCGACAGCGCCAGCGGCGAACCGACCATCGCGACCGCGATGGCCCGTCCCTGCAGCGACGGCACCACCATGCGCGCGGCGTAGCCAGCCACCAGCGACCACAGCAGGCCACCACTCACCCCGGCCAGGAAACGCGCAGCGAGGATCAGTGCATAGCTGCTGCTCAACGCGGTCAGCGTGTTGACCACCACGAAGCCGGCGATGGCCGCCAGCAGCAGCGGGCGTCGTGGCAGGCGCTGGGTCAACGCGGTCATCGGCAGCGCCGCCATCACCGATCCCAGCGCATACACACTGACCAGCTGGCCGACGGCGGCATCACTCACGCCCAGGCTCTCGCCCATCGGCCGCAGCACGCCGGCCGGCAGGGTCTCGGTCAGCAGGGTGATGAAGCCGCCGCCGGCCAGCGCCAGCAGGCCGGCCCACGGCAGGCGCGTGGCCTCGCCCGCCGGACTGGCGGCATCGATGGCATGGCCGCTCATCGCGTGGTCTCCAGATCGGCATAGACCGCGTCGCGCAGTTCATCGACAAAGGCGCCATCCATGCCTTCGTACAGCGTGTTGGTCAGCGCCACCACGCTCAGCCCGCGCGTCGGATCGACGAACCAGCTGTGCCCGTACGCACCGCCCCAGCGCCAGCTGCCCATGCCCTGCGGGGTACCACTGGCGGCGGCATCACGCAGCACCGCAAAGCCCAGCCCGAAGCCCCAGCCGGCAGGCTCCGGCGGCCCCTGTTCGCCCACCTGCGGGCTGGCCATCTCTGCCGCCAGCGCGGGCGGCAGCAGGTCGGATGTGCGCACGTCTCGCAGCGCCTCCAGCACTGCCATCACCTCGTCGGCGGTGCCGACCAGGCCCGCACCGGCCGAGGCGAAGCGGCTGGCATCGGTGGCGCGCGCAAGGCTGTACTCGATACCGACCGTGCCCTCGAACGGGGCGACCATCTCGCCTTCCTGCAGGCGATGCGGCTGCGGCGTGTCGCTCACGTAGGGCGTTGCCAGGCGCTCGGCAGCGCGCGTAGCGAACGCCGTATCGCGCAGGCCCAACGGGGCAGCCAGCAGACGCTCGAACAGCGCCTGCAACGTTTCACCGGTCGCCGCTTCGGCCACCGCACCGGCCACGTCCACACCCAGCGAGTACAGCCACTGGCTGCCCGGTTCGAACAGCAGCGGCGCCTGTGCGATACGGCGCACGTTCTCGGCCAGGGACACCGGGCTGGCGTCCATGCCATCGCTGACGCCGGCCCGGGCGTACGGTCCGTGCGCATCGGCTTCCAGGAAGCGGTAGCCCAGCCCGCTGCTGTGGCTGAGCAGCTGGCGCAGGCTGATCGGCGGCCTGCGGCCATCGGCCAGCGCCGGCCGGAAATCCGGCAGCCAGCGCTGCACCGGCGTATCGAGGTCGAGCACGCCTTCGGCCACCAGGCGCAGGATCACCGTGCTCAGCAGTGGCTTGCTGACCGAGGCCAGCCGGAACAGCTGGTCGCGCTGCATCGGCATGCCCGACTCCCGCTCGGCCAGCCCGGTCGCGCTGGCGTGGCGCAGCACGCCATGTTCGCGCACCAGCACCACCGCACCGACCAGGCGCGTCGGGTGGACCTGCTGCAGCACGCGCTGCACCGAAGGCAGCGTCGGTGCGCGTTCAAGGGAAAGAGCGGCATTCATTGCGGTGATCCGTGGGGAGAGGCCCGCCACGTTAGGCAGCACGGCGCGGCGCAAAAAGCCGGTTGCGGCTCCGGGCATCATGGACCGTGCAGTCCGCAATCGGCATGATGGCCGGAACTCCAAGGCCGCAAGGGCCACCGCCCGTCCCGCACCACAGTGTTGCGGTGGCGCCGCCGCCCGCCGCGATCACCCGCCCTACCCTGCCGCTTTCATTGCCCCTACGCCGATGTCAGTCCTGGACAACCTCGCCAACCTGCAGACCTTCGTCCACGCCGCCGACACCCGCAGCTTCGTCGAGACCGGGCGCCTGCAGGGCATCTCTGCTTCCGCTGCCGGCAAGTGCGTTGCGCGGCTGGAGCATGCACTCGGCGTGCGCCTGTTCCACCGCAGCACGCGCAGCATCACCCTCACCGCCGAAGGCCAGCTGTTCCTGGCGCGCTGCCGGCGCATCCTCGACGAACGCGATGCGGCCCGCACCGAGCTGGCACAACCGCACGCCACGCCCAGCGGCACGCTGCGCATCAGCCTGCCGCTGGTCGGCGACCTCACCCTGCCGTTGATGGCCGAGTTCATGGCGGCGTACCCGGATATCCGCCTGGATCTCGACTTCAGCGATCGCCTGGTCGATGTCATCGAGGAAGGCTTCGATGCGGTGCTGCGCGTGGGTGAACCCAGCGACTCGCGGATGAACGCACGCCGGCTGGGGGTGTTCCCGCGCCGTGTCATCGCCTCGCCGGGCTACCTGCAGCGCCGCGGGGTTCCGCACACGCCGGCGGAACTGATGCAGCACACGCTGCTGCACTATCGCTTCCCCACCACCGGCAAGCTGGAGCCGTGGCCGATCCACTGGCCCGACGATCAAACGCCCCAGGAACTTCCGGTGCACATGGTGGCCAACACCATCGAAGCACGGGTGGCGCTGGCGCTACGCGATACCGGCCTGGCCTTCGTGCCGGTGCACTCGGTGCGCGAGGCGCTGGCCGACGGCCGCCTGGTCACCGTGCTGGAAGATCATGTGCACTCCTGCGGCACCTTCCACTTGTTGTGGCCCTCGGGCCGCCACGTGCTGCCGAAGCTGAGGGTGTTCATCGACTTCGTCGGCGCCCGGCTGGGTACCGTGCCGTAGATCCACGCCATGCGTGGATGCTCAAGGTCAGCCGAGCATGGCTTGGCTCTGCGGCTGCACGCAGCCATTCAGCCAGCCCCGCTATACTGGCCTCTCATTCCTCCAAGAGGCTCGCGACCGATGCGCCATTGATGCCGCCGTCTTCCCATTAGACGGCCTGACTCTTCCCGCCCCTGCGCGCAGGGGAGAACCCGGCATCCATGGAGGTCGCATGACCCCGCATTCCCTCACGCTCGATCGCGTGTCGTATCGATTGGCAGACGGCCGCCCGCTGTTCGCCGATCTGACGTTTTCCTTCGAACCCGTCGCCACCGGTCTGGTCGGTGCCAATGGCACCGGCAAGAGCGTGCTCGCACGCCTGCTCGCCGGCCGGCTGCTGCCCGACAGCGGGCAGATCCGCGGCAGCGGCCGCATGTTCCTGTTACCGACACCCGGCTATCCACCCGCCGGCACGGTCGGCGAACTGGCCGGCGTCGGCGAGGCACTGGCCGCGCTGCAACGCATCGAAGCCGGCGGCGTGGACGAAGCCGATTTCGCCTGCGTCGGCGAGCGCTGGGATCTGCGCGAGCGCCTGCGGCAGCAATGGCAGGTGCTCGGGCTACCCGGCGATCTCGATCCCGCCCAGCCCGCTGCGCGCCTCAGTGGCGGGCAGGCCATGCAGGTGGCGCTGTCCGGCGCCTGGGCCAGCGGTGCCGAGTGGCTGATCCTGGACGAACCCAGCAACCACCTCGATGCCCGTCATCGCCAGCAGTTGTACGAACGGTTGCAGCAGTGGCGCGGCGGCCTGCTGGTGATCAGCCATGATCGCCAACTGCTGGCGCACATGCAGCAGATCGTCGAGCTCGACGCGCGCGGACTGCATCGCTATGGCGGGCCGTGGCAACACTACGCCGACGCGCGGGCCGCCGAGCGCGAAGCGGCCGCTGCGCAGCTCGACCACGCCCGCGCCCAGCACCGGCAGCAGCAGCGCAGTGCGCGCGAACAGCACGAACGGCAACAGCAACGCCAGGCGCGCGGCAATCGTGATGCGAAGCAGGCCAACCAGGCACCGATCCTGCTCGGCCGGCAGAAGCAGCGTGCCGAGGCCAGCCATGGCCGCGCGCAGCAGGTACAGGCCGAGCGCCTGCAGGCCAGCGCAGAGCAGCTGCGCGCAGCGGCCTCGGCGGTTCACGCCACACCGGAGCTGGCACTGTTTGCCAGTGACGGCGAGCGCGGCAGCGCACGACTGCTGCAGGCCGAGTCGCTGGTGCTGCCGCATGGCTGCCGCGCGCCATTGCAGCTGGAGATCCGCCGCGGCCAGCGCATCGCCGTGGTCGGCGACAACGGCAGTGGCAAGTCCACGCTGTTGCGCGTGTTGGCCGGCCAGCTGCCTGCACGCAGTGGCACCGTGCAACGGCATGCGCCGCTGGCGCTGCTCGACCAGCAGCTGCTGGGGCTCTCCGGCGAACGCAGCATTCTCGACACCGTGCAGGCTGCCAACCCGGCGGCCGATACCGGTGAACTGCGCACACGGCTGGCCCTGCTCGGGCTGGACGCCCAGCGCATCCAGCGTGCCGCCCACCACCTCAGCGACGGCGAGCGGGTGAAAGGCGCGCTGGCCAGCGTACTGTATGCCGAACCGGCACCGCAGCTGCTGCTGCTCGACGAGCCCGGCAATGCGCTGGATCTGGGTGCCCTGCAGGCGCTGGAAGCACTACTGGTGGCCTGGCCGGGCGCATTGATGATGGTCAGCCACGACCGGCATCTGCTGCAGGCGTTGCGGCCGACGCAGGTGTTGCAGGTGAGCGCCGAGGGTTGGCAGTGGCGCGACGCCTTGTAGATCCACGCCATGCGTGGATGGCGTATCGACCAGGGGTAGTGCCGGCCGCTGGCCGGCAACCCATGGATCCTCAGTGCACCGTCACCGCTTCCACACCGGGAATGCCTGCGGCATCTGCTGCCACAGCAGCGGTCCGGCACGCAGTTCCTGGTCGTTGAGCAGGCAGGCATCCAGTTCCGCACGGACCGCACGCTCATCCATGTGCACGCCGATCACCACCAGTTCCTGGCGGCGATCCCCCCACAGCGGGTGCCACAGACGCTGCATCGCCAGATGCGCGGCCGCGTCCGGGAAGTCCTCCGGCCCCGGCAACGGTGCGCTCCAGCAATCGGCCTGCTGCCGCGCCCAGCCGAGGTCGCTGTACGGCAGCGGCGTGGGTGGCAGCAACGGCGGCGTGTCCTCCAGCCCTGCGCGTACGCGATCGCGCGCGGCATACCAGAACCCTGCGGCCTGCGTGCGTGTCGCGGCGCCGACGCTGCTCAGCTCACCCACCCAGTCCATGCGGTTGGCCAGCCAGAACCAGCCCTTGCTGCGGATCACGCCAGGCATGCCCGACTGCAGCGCGCGGGCGAAGCGGGCGGGATGGAACGGTCGCCGCGAGCGGTAGACGAAACTGCCGATGCCGTACTCCTCGGTTTCCGGCGTGTGCTCGCCACGCAGTTCCTTCACCCAGCCCGGCGCACGTTGTGCACGCTCGAAGTCGAAGCGACCGGTGTCCAGCAGCTCGGCCAGCGGCACGTCACCGAAGCGGGACAGCAGCAGCTTCGCGTCGCGGTTCAGGCCGCGCAGCACGGCCAGCGTGTCCTGCAGTAATTCGTCATCGGTCTGGTCGACCTTGCTGACCACGATCACGTCGGCAAACTCGACCTGCTCGCACAACAGGTCGACCACGCCGCGATCGTCGTCCGGCCCGGCCTGCTGGCCACGCTCGGCCAGGCGCAGCGTCGAGCCGAAGTCGGCGAGGAACGCGCTGCCATCCACCACCGTCACCATCGTGTCCAGGCGCGCGATGTCACTCAGGCTGAAGCCCTGCTCGTCGCGTACCGCGAAGGTGGCCGCCACCGGCATCGGCTCACCGATCCCGGTCGACTCGATCAGCAGATAGTCATAGCGCCCGGCATCGGCCAGCCGCCGCACTTCCTGCAGCAGGTCGTCGCGCAACGTGCAGCAGATGCAGCCATTGCTGAATTCCACCAGTGTCTCTTCGGTGCGGCGCAGTTCGGCGCCGCCCTCGCGCAGCAGCTGCGCATCGATGTTGACCTCGCTCATGTCGTTGACGATGACCGCCACGCGCAGGCCCTCGCGGTTGCGCAGGATCTGGTTGAGCAGGGTGGTCTTGCCGGCCCCGAGGAAGCCGGACAGCACGGTGACCGGAAGGCGACGGTCGGCGCGGGAAGCAGTGTTCATGTCGGAGCGGGTTGGCTGCGGGACGGAAATGTTACTGTATAACACTTGTTGCGCAAGGAGCCTCCCCGATGAAGTCCCCGTCAGCCGCCCTGCTTGATGCCGGCGCGGTCGCCCTGTCCAGCCTGTGCCTGCTGCACTGCCTGGCGTTGCCCCTGCTTGCCGCCGCGCTGCCCCTGTTCGGCACCTGGGCCGAAGCGGAATGGGTCCACCTGCTGTTCGTGGCCATCGCCTTGCCGTTGACCGGCTACGCGCTGTGGCGCGCCGAACGCCGTCACCCGCTGCCGGTGCTGGCCTGGGCCACCGCCGGCGCCGGGCTCGGCCTGCTGCTGGCCGGTGCACTGGCGCTGCCCTCGCACGACTGGGAAACACCGATGACGGTCACTGGCAGCCTGCTGCTGGCCGCCACGCATATCTGGAACGCGCGGCACCGCCACGGGGGTAGAGTCGACTGTTAGTCGACTATCGCGCGAAGCGCGGGATCTCATGACGCCTGAGCGAAGAGCAGTCGACTAACAGTCGACTCTACCCGCCCTCGGCCTATTTGCCGTAGCGGCGCAGCAGCTCGACCAGCACCTCGGCCTCGGCCGCCCGCTGCTGCGGGTCTTCGGCGCCCACCACGTGTTCCTGCAGGTGCTCGTGCAGCAGCTCCATCAGCAGGCTGTGGGCGGCGCCGCGCACGGCGGCAACCTGCACCAGCACGTCCGCGCAGTCGCCGGCCTCACCCTCGGGCGTGTCCAGTGCCTGCTCCAGTGCCGCGACCTGGCCGGCGATGCGGCGCACCCGGGTCAGCAGCTGCTTTCGATTCCTGTGTACATGGGCCATGGCTGGATCATATACCCTATGGGGGTATCCACTCCACCTCCGTTGGTCACCCTCCATGCACCTGGACGCCCTCGCCGCCGCCCGTCGCCACGAACACCGCTTCGACGACGGCAATCCGCTGGCCGAACGCAATACCCGCCGCGCCCTGTGGCTCACCGTCAGCATGATGGTCGTGGAGATCGTCGGCGGCTGGTGGTTCAACTCCATGGCCGTGCTCGCCGATGGCTGGCACATGAGTTCGCATGCGCTGGCGCTCGGGCTTTCAGTGTTTGCGTACCGCTGTGCACGCCGCTACGCGCACGACCCGCGCTTCGCCTTCGGCACCTGGAAGATCGAGATCCTGGCCGGCTATACCAGCGCCATCGCCCTGCTCGGCGTGGCCGCGCTGATGGCCGTGCAATCGCTGGAGCGGCTGTGGGTACCGGCGCCGATCCACTACAACGAAGCCATCGCCATCGCCGCGGTCGGGCTGGGCGTGAACCTGCTGTGCGCCTGGTGGCTGCACGACAGCCCGGGCCACGCGCATCATCACCACAGTCATGCCCATCACCATGACCACGGGCATGGCCACGACCACCACGACCACGGCCATGCGCACGGTCACGATCTCAATCTGCGCTCGGCCTACGTCCATGTGCTGGCCGACGCCGCCACCTCGGTGCTGGCCATCGTCGCCCTGCTCGGCGGCAAGCTGCTCGGCCTGACCTGGCTGGACCCGGTGATGGGCCTGGTCGGCGCCGTGCTGGTCACGGTGTGGGCGGTCGGCCTGCTGCGCGACAGCGGCCGCATCCTGCTCGACGCGCAGATGGACGCGCCGGTGGTGGCCGAAGTGCGCGAAGTGATCGAACAGGGCCCGTGGCCGGCACGCCTGGCCGACCTGCACGTCTGGCAGGTCGGTCGCGGCAAGTACGCGGTCAGCGCCAGCGTGGTCACCAGCGACGCCACGCTGGATGCCGATACCGTGCGCAACGCGCTGGCGATCCATGAAGAGCTGGTGCATGTGACGGTGGAGATCCACCGCAGCCAGTGATCCACGCCACGTAGTGCCAGCCGCTGGCCGGCACCCTCATGAGCTTCGGACCCGATCTGCAGTTGCCGGCCAGCGGCCGGCACCATCGCTAGAGCTTCAGCATCATCCGCAGCAGGTACATCAGCAGCGGCAGCGCACTCAGCACCGCACCGCCGATGCCGATCCATGGCCAGCGCTCGCCACGCACGCGCGAGGCCACCGCCAGGCCGCCGCCCACCAAGGCCGCGCCCAGCACGCCCACGCCCAGCCCGGCAGCCATGCCATTGCCACCGGCAGCGACTGCCGCCTGCGCCGCCACGGTGCCCGCGCCCCAGCCCACAGCAATCCCCAGCCAACTGGCCACGCCGCACCACGGTGCCTTGCCCTGCGCCATCCGAAAACCCCTGTGTCCTTGCCGAATTTCTGTACGGGCCACGCCCGCGTGCTGCCTACACTAGCCGCACCTGCCCTGTAGGGACATCCCATGCGCGCGCGCCGCCTGCTGCTGCCCGGTGCCCTCCTGCTGCTCACTGCCTGCGGCGACGATGCGCGGCTTCCCTTCTCCGCCGACCCATTGCAGGGCTGCTTCGCCACCGCCGCGCGCAAGCCCGCCGACTTCCGCATCGACAAGGAAGGCGGCCAGTACTTCGTTTCCTTCAGCCGTGGCGCGCAGTGGCAGCGCGAACCAAACGCCCTGCACAAGGCCACGTCCAGCGAGATCAGCCGCTACTTCCGCGACGACGCCGACCAGATCGACAGTGCCCTGATCCGCATGTCCGGCGGATTCGGCATCTTCCACTTCAACAAGGGCGCGACGTTGAAAGGAAAAGCCAGCGACAGCGACTACATGGCGCTGATGCTGATAGGGGCCGGGCCGGTGTATGCGGTGAAGTGCGATTAGCGACACCGATTTTTGAGGAATGTTTGAAATCCCCACAACTGCGTGATGCTACTCAGTGCGCCACGGGGTAAGTAGAGAAGATGGACCCTCACCCAGGTAGGAGAGGTCCAGATGAAATTGCAGCTAGCTGCTCTCATGTTCATCGTCTCAGCATCCGTGCAGGCAGCAGATGGAATGCCAGCTGATCGACAGACCGCTGACGAAGCGACGTTCCCAGCGAGAATTGTTCGCAGCGCAGAATGGCCTGACTCCATCGGGGGAACGGTCAGTGTGGAGCAGTCCCTCACCCGCAACTCGAAGGGTCAGTATGTATATCGCTACGATGATCAATCGGAAGCAACGAAGCGGTACCACGAGGCTTCCTGCACAGATATCGGGATGAATCCCGCCAAGGGAGAGTCAATCACGGTGGGCCCTGGAAGCGCTGCATGGCATTGCTCAAGCATCGAGTCGAACGGTGCTAGTGACGCAAAGAGTACTGACTATGTATTCGCCTATGCACCAAATGGACAGGTATCAGCCGGCCAGAACTTCGTTTCCTACGGAACCGTGAGATTCAACAGCTCTGTAAGCGGGAACATCCAGGGTAGCGCGCAAATCGACAACGGAAGGTGCCAGACCTTCTATAGCGAGTACTACCCACCGAATACCGTGGGAAACCACACCGCAAGAGTACTCTGCTTTGCTCATACTCCGCAGACCATGAATACGTTGATGGAAGGCTGCGTACCGCGCGCCTGCGCAAGCGATCGCGGTTCCATCAGGGCCGACTGATACCAGGCCCCCGCCGCGGAGGAAAGGGCGCCGAGGCGCCCTTTCCTACTCGGGCTTATGATTCGGCTTCAATCATCACGTACATCATTCAGTTCATGATTTCACCGGCTGGCCCTTGGCTTCCGGTCGGTTTCCGCATTGACAAGGAAAGCGGCCAGTACTTCGGCTCCTTCGGCCGCGGTGGCCCGTGGCAGCGCGGCCCAAGAGCCCTGCACAAGGCCAGCGACAGCGACTACATGGCGCTGATGCTGATCGGGGCCGGGCCGGTGTATGCGGTGAAGTGCGATTGAACTGTAGAGCCAAGCCCACGCTCGGCTGCTTTTGCAGTAGATCCACGCCATGCGTGGATGCAGGCATGGTGGAGCCAAGGGCGGGCTCGGCTCTACAACAGCTGCGGTACCATGCCCTCCCCCGAACCGCCCCGGTACCCGCCGTGCCCCATTACACCGGCCCCCTGCTGACCCGCGACAGCGCCGACACCCTGCGCCGTGCCCATGACAAGGGCGCCGCCGACTGGCAGGGCTCGCTCGATCTCGGCCGCAGCCAGGACAGCGTGGCGCTCGATGCGGACGGCTTCCACTTCCGGGGCCAGCCCTACCCCTGGCCGGGCAAGCTGAAGGACCGCACGCTGTACTACTGGGATGGCGAGGAATTCGCACCGGTCTCGCGCTACAGCGGCTCGCTGATCAAGCTGGTGCCGACCGAATGGGGCGCACCGACCTTCGAGATCGACGGCATCAAGATGCTGCCGACCTCGAAGCTGTCGCCGTTCGAGGATGCGCGCCGCAAGGTGGAGCTGGTCGCTCCGGCCGGCAAGGTCATCCTCGATACCTGCGGTGGCCTCGGCTACTTCGCCGCCTGTGCGCTGGAAGCCGGAGTCGGCCAGATCCGTTCGTTCGAGAAGAACGCCGATGTGATGTGGCTGCGCACGCTCAACCCGTGGTCGCCGGATCCGGACTCGGCTGCCGCCGGTGGCCGCCTGCAGTTCAGCCACGGCGATGTCTCGCAGCAGATCGAACAGGTGGCCAGCAACAGCGTCGATGCGATCCTGCACGACCCACCGCGCTTCGGCATCGCCGGCGAGCTGTACTCCCAGGTGTTCTATGACCACCTCGCCCGCGTCATCCGCAAGGGCGGCCGCCTGTTCCATTACACCGGCGCGCCGAACAAGCTGACCAGCGGCCGCGACGTGCCGCGTGAAGTGGCCAAGCGCCTGGAAAAGGCGGGTTTCAAGGCCGAACTGGCGCTGGACGGCGTGCTGGCCGTCAAGCGCTGAGCGTCACTCCGAATCGACCTTGGCCAGCTTCATCACCCACGCCGGCACCTCGGGTTCGCCGGCGTAGAAGTCCTTGGGCTTGTTCTCCGCCATCGCCCAGCGGTGCAGCCAGCTCGGGCCATAGCGGCCGTTGTAGCCCTCGGCACCCCGCGCGTAGGCCGGGTCACGCATCGCCTCGTCCAGCGAAATGAAGCGATAGCCGCGCCGCTTCGTGGCCGCCACCAGTTCGGCAAACGTCGCCGCGTTGAGCTCATTGGCGTGCATCAGCCACACCTGCGGCAGCGCGTACCCCAGCAGCGCCTGCGACTGTTTCTCGTAGTAATCCAGCTTGTTCAGCATGTACGGCACGTAGCCCTTGCGCAGCTGCGCCAGCGTCGCTGCGCGCGCGGGCGAGTCCGCCTGCTCGTTCATCACGTTGGCATAGGCGAACGCCCACACCCACTCACCGTTGTCCACCGTCACCGGCGCCACGCGGTAGCCATGCTGCTTGAAGAACCCATCCATCTGCATGCGCTCATCTACGGTACGGCCAGCGCGCAGGTAGGGATGGCGCATCCACTGTGGCGCCTGCCCCTTCTCGGCCAGCAACGGCCGCAGCACCGTCTCGCCGCGCAGGAAATCCTGCTGGAACGCCGCCACGCCCTTCGCATTCAGATCCATGTGCGAATAGGTGTGATTGCCCAGCACGTAGCCGGCATCGCGCCAGTCGCGCAGCATCTGCACCCGCGCCGGCTGCACCTGTCCATCCACCTCAAGCTTGTTCTCGTTGACGAAGCCGACCACCGGCACGCCTGCCTGACGCAGCTGGGCCATCAACGCTTCATGCCGCGCCTGCAGGTCCGGCGGCACGATCTGGTCCAACCGTGCCCATGGCAGATCATCGATGGTCACCGCGATGCGGCGGTCCACCTCGGCGGCGTGCACCGCCAGCGACAGCAGCAACAACGGCAACGCACGCAGCAACAAGCGCATCGGGTCTATCCTGGAGTGGCGAGGCGTCGACTGTAACGCGATTGGCGTGCGCCGCCGAGCGTGCGCTCGGATCAGCCCGCCCGGGCCCGCGCGATCGCACGCCACAGGCCGATGCCCCCCATCATCGTCGCCAGCAGCAACATCGCCAGCACCAGCGCCAGGTCATCCGGATTGCGCATCAACGTCGCGTTCTCGCGCGCCAGGATATGGAACACCACGTGTTGCGCCTGCGCCAACGGGGTATCGCCCTCCGCCACCAGGTCCATCAGGCACGCCGTGGGTGACAGCCGTGCCACGCTGTTCCATGCAGTCTCGTACAGGTACAGCGTCCATCCGGCCAGGCCCAGCGCTGCGCCATGCAGCACCAGCAGTGCCACGTTCGCCGTGCGCAGCCGGTCACGCAGCCACAGCGCGCGGCTGGCACACACGGCCATCGCACCCAGCAGCGCCAATGCAATGCCCGCGACCGGGATCCAGCTCAGCGGCTGCCAGTCGTCCAACGCACCGGCGCGTGCCATCACCTGTTCGGCCATCTGCAGCCGCGCGTGCGCATCCGGGCCACCACAGGCCCCGGTGATCGGTTCCAGCAGCAGATCGACGCGACAATGGAAGAACCCGGACGCCAGTGCCACGGACAACAGTGCGACCAGCTGCAGCGTCAGCAGGATCGGCCCCTGCCCACAGATGCGGCGGATTCGGGACGTGGCAGGGCTCATCGGTTCATCCATGACAGCAAACAACCATCCTAACCAAGCGCTTCGCACGTGTCGGCTGGCGGATGCGACATGCCGCGCAGGGCACCGCTACGATGGCGGGGCTGTCCGAGTCCGCAAGTCCCAAGGTGTTCCCGATGGTGATGCTGTACCTGGTCGTACGAGCGCTGCTGCCACTGCTGGCGTTCGTGCTCGCGTGGTGGTGGCTGGCACGCCTGATCAATGCGCGCGCCGCCCGGCTGCCACGTGTCCCGTTGAATCTGCCGGCGCACAGCAGCAGCCCGCGCAAGAAGGATCGGCGCATCTACGCGCGCACGCTGCGGCGCAGGCCGGGCCTGCGTACGGCAACCCGCGCCGCCACCGCACCCCGCAGCTGGCACGTCGCCGCGGCCATCCTCTCGCTGCTGGTGCTGATCGCCACCGTGCTGGCCATCCCCGACGGCGCGCGCTTCCAGGTGATGGTGGGGAACCTGATCGGCTACCCGAGTGCCCTCATCGAGGTGCGGGCTCCCGTGGCCGCACAGCCGGTGGTGCTGCAGGCGTGGCGGCCCACACTCGCCCAGCTGGGGCGGCCCACAGTGATGCGCTACCCGATCGCCCGCACCGGTGGCGAGCATGAAGCCCATGCGGTCGTGCCCGTGCAGGTCCGCCAGCAGCCCGACCGGCTGCAGGTGGCCATCGCCCTGCCGGTGGACACCGAAATGCTGCGTGCGGAACTGGCACGGCTGGCCGGGTTGCCGATCGAGGCGATCAACGTGCAGCAACGCCACGTTGCACCGTGGTGGGAGTCGGGCTGGCAGCCACTGCCCGGCCCGTAGCGCCCAGCCCATGCTCGGCGGACCTTTGCCCCTTTCCCGGACGGCACGCGCTGCGCGCCCCAGCCGAGCATCGGCCCGGCCCTACACCAGGGCCACACCCAGCCTATGAATCACGACCCACGCGGCAGCTTCGCCGCCCACATGTTGTCGACCAGGTTGGGATAGCGCCGCCCGTTCTCCTCGGCACGTTGCCGTGCCGCCGCCTTCTGCGCATCCGACAGCGGTTGCGACGTCTGGCCCTTGGGGTTGGGCTTCTTCCACGGGGGGGTTCTAGTCTGGCGCATGGCCGCAGCTTAGCGCTTCAGGAAGTTCAGCAGGGCCAGATTGAAGCGGTCGGCGTGGCTGGTGTTGCAGCCATGCGGCGCGCCTTCCAGGATCACCACTTCGCTGCCTTTGATGGCCTTGTGGGTACGCTGGCCGGAGCCCTCGAACGGCACGATGGCATCGCTGTCACCGTGCAGGATCAGGGTCGGCACCGTGATCTTTTTCAGGTCATCCCGGAAATCAGTGGTGGCAAACGCGTGCATGCAGCCCAGTGCCGCCGTCTGGTCGGATTGATGGCACAGCGCGATCGCCGCCTGGCGCGTTTCTTCGGTCACCATCAGCTGGCCGTTGGCGCTGAAGAAGTCGCGGGTGAAGCCGTCGAAGAACGCCTCGCGGTCCTTCTCCAATCCGCTGCGCATTTCATCGGCCTTGTCCTGGGTCAGCGGACCTTCCGGATTGTCGTCACTACGCAGCAGGAATGGCGGCACCGCCGCAGCGAACACGACACTGTGCAGGCGATCCTGGCCGTGGTTGGCCACGTAGCGCGCCACCTCGCCACCGCCCATCGAGAACCCGACCAGGGTGGCATCGCGCAGGTCACGTTCCTCGATCACGCCCGCCAGGTCCGCCGCCAGGGTGTCGTAGTCATAGCCCTCGGCCGGCTTGTCAGAGCGGCCAAAGCCGCGCCGGTCGTAGCTGATGACCCGATACTGGGCGTCGCGCAGGATCGCCACCTGGGTCTTCCAGGCATCGGCGGACAACGGCCAGCCGTGGATCAGGATCACCGGGCGGCCGTCGCCACCGGTATCTTCAACATGCAGGCGGATGCGGGAAGCAGGCATGGGCGCTCCTGTGGAAGGGGAGGATTGCAGGCTAGCGGCCGCGCCCTGTGGCAGCCGTGAGGGAATCACGCCCCCTCATGACATCGCCTGCACATGCCGCCACGCGAAGCCACACCGGCCTGGCCGGCCTTCGCACCGCGCCCAGGCGGTTTCGTCGCAGGGCCGTACCGCCGCGGTCACCGGCATGCCAGCCTTCGCGCACCGTCTCCTGGAGTTTCGCCATGCTGCTGCTCACCCTGCCCCTGCTGGCCGCCGGCCTGGTTGCCGCGCCCGCGCCGCCTGACGACCTGGGCGAGCAGATCCGCCAGGCCGATAGCCAACTATTCGCCATGGCCTTCGAGGCCTGCGACGCCGACCAGGCCGCCGCGATGACCACCGAAGACATGGAGTTCTTCCATGACAAGGATGGCAAATCGGCCAGCAACCGCGAGGACTTCCGCCGCAGCGTGGCCAGCCTGTGCGACAGCACGCGCAAGGGCGGCTGGCGCCTTCGCCGCGAGCGGGTCGAGCCCTCGCTGCAGGTGTTCCCGCTGCATGATGAGCGAGCCCTGGAAATCGGCGACCACCGCTTTTACGAGCGCGGCAAGGACGGGGTGGAACGCTGGGTCGGCCAGGCCCGTTTCATCCAGGTCTGGCGCCGCGTGGACGGGCACTGGCTGGCCGAACGGGTGATCAGCTATGACCACCGGCCGGCGGACTGACCTTTCCGGCGTCCTTCACCGGCCGGATCTATACTGGCGCGGTTCACCCCGACCCACCGCTACCGTTCGATCGCCATGGCAGAACTCACCCGCAACCACCCCGACTATGGCCTCCATCAGCAGGTCCGCCAGGGCGTGTCCGCTCTGGATGCCCAGCATGGCCGTGCGTTCGACCAGACCAGTGAGCGCCTGACCGCCAGCCTGACCGTACTCGCCCGCGAGCAGGGCCTGCAGCAGGTCGACCACGTGCTGGTCAGCAACGCCACGGCCCAGCACCCGGCCGGGCACAACATCTTCGTGGTGCAGGGCGACCCGGCCAACCCGGCGCACCTGCGCGCGATGATGCCGACGGCCGTGGCGGCGCAGACGCCGGTGGAGCAGTCGATGCAGAAATTGGGGTTGGCCCCGCAGCAGCCGGCCGTGGGGTTAGTGCCCGAACAGCAGGCCCGTGAGCAGGAGCAGCAGCAGAACCCGGCACACCGTCTGGGCTGAGCCGCCTCCAGTGTTGCTGGCGGAGCCGCGCAAGTCGATGATCATTTTCCCGAGAGAGGGTCCGCGTGGACCCGCAGCTGTGCCGGGTAATGCTGGAGCGCAGCGGTGGGCTGCACCGTGCGCACATCCAGGCGGTAGCGGGCACCCGTTTCCATCGGCAGCGTGACGATGCCCAACCTGTATCGGCTGGCGTCCATCGAGACCTGCTGCGCGTAGCGCCAGTCTGCCGACTCATGCCATTCGGGGAGCGGCTGACCCAGATTGCGCGCCCTTGCCTGATAGACATCAGACGTTGCAACGTCCTGCCAGGCACCTGCGACCCAGCGCTGCAGGGACAGCTGGAAGGGAACATGAACATTGTCCATGTCCGGCCCACTGTCAGGCCCGGGGCCATGTCGCTGCACCTCAAGATCCAGCGCATAGGTGCGACCCGGGTGGAAGTTGCGGGCATTCGTCTCGAACTCGAACCGCACCGCCTGGCCGGACTCGGCCACGTTGATCGGCTTGATCAGATTCAACGGCTCCGGCGCATCCGGTACGCGGCTGCTACAGGCGCCGAGTGCGCCCGCCAGCGTGAAGATCAGGCCGACGCGCAGCCAGCGGCGAATACCCAGCATGATTCAGATCCTTCGGCTCCCTGCCATGGGGTTCAACCCTAGCGGGCTGGTGCTGGGCACTGCAACCAGGCAAAGAAGAAGGCAGGGTCTGCACCCTGCCTTCTTCACGCGAAGCGCGACGGCGCGGGGCCTTGCGTCAGCGCGTTACAGCTGGATGCGCGCCACGCTCTCGTCAGCGCCCTTGTCATCCTTCTCGCCGTTCTTGATGCTCACGAACAGCACGTTGTTCTTCGCATCCAGCGCCAGGCTGTTCGGGTGGGTCGGCACCTTGTAGGTCGCCACCTTCTGGTAGCTGTCACTGTTGTACGCGGTCACCGTACCGGCTTCGCGGTTGGTCACGTACAGGCGCTTGCGCGGTGCATCCAGCAGGATACCCAGCGGGCCGGCGTCGGTCGGGATGCTGGCCAGTTCCTTGCCGGTGCTGCGGTCGAGCACCAGCACGCGCTGGCCCGGATGCTTGCTGACCAGGCCGCTGCTCTTGGCCTGGTAGCCACGCAGCATCTCCGAGCCCTGGTCGGTCACGAACAGGCGCTTGCCGGCCGGGTCCAGCGCGATGTTCATCGGCTGCTCGGCAGCGATCTTGTACTGCGCCACCACCTTGTTCGAATCGGTGCCCACCACCACCAGCTCGGCCAGCAGGTTGCTGGTGTAGACGCGCTTGTTGGCGGCATCCAGCGCCAGGCCCGGTGCCTTGGCATTGCCCAGGCCGTCGATGGTGTTGGTCACCTTCAGCGTGTTCGTATCGATCACGAACAGCACGCTGCTCACGTCCGGCTGGCTGCTGTGGCCGGTCACATACAGGCGGTTGGCCGCGCTGTCGACCACCAGCTCGCGCAGATCATGGGTGTAGGCGGCCTTGCCGTCCTTGCCGGCCTTCTTCTCCATCAGCTGGATGGTGCCGACGGCCTTGTTCTGCGCGGTGTCGACCACGGTCACCGACAGGTCCACGGTGTTGCCCACGTACAGGCGGTTGTGGGCGTCATCCAGCACCACGCCGAAGGCTTTGCGCTCCAGCGGGATGCGGTTTTCCACGGCCAGCGTTGCCGGGTTCAAACGCAGCACCTGGGCCGGGCCGGCGTCTTCGCCGAAACCGCCGGAGGAGGCCACGAACACGGCGTTCTGCTTCGGGCTGTAGGCCAGCTCGTACAGGCCCTTGGCCACGGCCTGGCGCTGCACGGCGGCGGTGGCGCTGGCGGCGGGCGCATTGTCAGCGAATGCAGAAGGCGCGCCGAGGCTGAGCGAAACGACAACGGCCAGGGCGACCGAGCGGAAGAGAGGAGTACGGAACATGCGAGCGTCCTTGAATGGGCACGGGAAGGTGTCCTGGCTCGCTGGGCCGTACTGCGACGGCCCGACCTGCATCTGTCTGCGCGGGTGGGCTGGCTGGGGTTGCCGGGGAATGGTAGCAGGTGGGGGGCGTGGCGTGCGCCGGTGCAGGCATGGCACACGCTCGACCTTGGCGCTGCCCTCCGGCTATGCCATCCGTGGGCCGTGGCTCTGTTGCAGCTGCTGCTCTTCCTGCAGGCGCTGCGCGTCTCGCTGCGGCTCATTCTGCTGCAACTGCGCGACCCGTTCGAACGAGGCCTCCACCGGTGCCTGCGCAGCCAACTCCGCCGGCATGCTGGCGCGCTGGTGTGCCGGGTCACTGCGGTCACCCTGCACGATGAACAGCTTCGGCGCGGTATCACCGCGCTGCTCGCCCAGCACCACTTCGTCCACGCGCGAGAACTGCTGCTCCTTCGACAGCGCAAGGAGGCTGGCACTGACATTGCCGTTGCGTGCACCGAAAGCGCCGAGGTCGGCCACCTGCTGGTGGATCTGGTTGAGGCGGGCATGATCCTCGTGCGCCGGGTCTGCGGGCGTGCCGCTTGCCGCGAGGGTGCTGTTGCCGCGCCACTGCTCGCCGTTCTCGGTGAACATCCACTCGCGGAAGGTCTGCTTCGGCATCGGGTTCCACTGCACCCTGTCCAGCTCGCTGCCCTTCACCTGCTGCGGAATGGCGTTGACGGCGCGGATGTTGTCCAGGACCCTGGTGGCGCCCTCGTAGTTGGTGATCTCCCCGGCCAGCCCGACCGGGCGCAGGCCTGCGTGGTTCAGGGCACCCCAGGCGAAATCGGTGCAAGCGTTGGAGAAGAAGTCGTAGTTCATGTCGAACCCGTGCTTCTTCGGATCCGCGGAGAACTCGAGGATGCGGTCGTACTGCTCCTTGCTGATCTCGATCGTGCGCTCGAAGCGGGGCTTGTCGTAGACCGACACGTCCATGTCATCGACTTTGCCCCTGTTCGGCTCGTCCTTGGTGCCTGCGTGGGTGAAACCAATGCTCTCCGGCAAGGGTTCACCCGAACGGCGCAGCGACAGGAACATGTGCCCCGCGAACGAGGGCTCCAGCAGAAACCTGTTTCCCTCGGCATCACGGCCGTAGCGCGGCGTGCCGGGGGCCGCCAGATGGATGGTTACGCTGTAGCGTTCGGCATCGTCCTTGTGCATGTCTACTTTCCTAGTGATTGGTAGCCAACGATCAGTTCTGCGTTCAGGCCATCCAGCTGGGGTCGATCCTCCACAAGGTCGACCCGCAGAACGTAGCGCCCGGGTGCAACGCCTCCGACCTGCGCCAGCTGCAGCGTGCGATAGAGCACGTCTTCAGAGTACAACCCGGCCTCGGCCAAGCTGTTGATGTCCACGCTCGCCGTCGTCAGGTCTGTGACCACGCCATCATCCCCGATCTTCTGCGAGTCGCGTCCATCGCGGGTACGCCGCCAGAGCTGTACATGACGAGGCGCGCTGCCATCAATCCGTTCCAGGCGCAGCCGCGTTGGCAAACGTCCGAGAGTGATCTTCTCCGAAGCATCCAGCAGCCGTCGCGCGTCGGTATCCTGCAGCCGCAACCCAATGTTCAGGATCGGAATGGCCGGCTTCTGGGCTGCCGGCAAATCAAACGTGACCTCGGCAATCCGACCGGCCTTCTGCAACTGCACGGCCCGCGTGAACGGCACAACCGTGCGGGCCTCGGCCTGTGCACGCGTCAGCAGGGGCGGCGCAACCTCTGGCGCTGGTGACGCACGGCATGCCGCCAGCGCGCCCAGCACCGCCAGTACCACCAGCCCCCGCCGAAGTGGCCGCGTCATTGCTCCTTCAACCGCAGCGAATCGGCCACATCGGTCTTGGCCGCCACCTCGGTGGCGATGCTGGCGCGGCGGTGCGCCGGGTCGTTGCGGTCGCCCTGCACGATGAAGATGCTCTCGGCGGCATGGCTGTTCTGGGTTGGCCCGCTGAGCAGCACGTGGTCCACGCGCGAGAGGTTGTTCTGCTTGGCCAGCACCAGCAGGCTGGCGCTGATGCGCTGGCTGGCGGCATCGAACGGACGGCCATGCGCGGCGTCCAGCTCCGCTACCTTCTGGATCAGCTGCGAGAACAGGCGATGGTCGGGATGCGAGGGGTCCAGCAGCGTGCCGGCCACTTCAATCGGCGTCGGCGG
Source organism: Stenotrophomonas sp. YJH_SMC_10 (assembly GCF_059371555.1). Taxonomy (NCBI): domain Bacteria; kingdom Pseudomonadati; phylum Pseudomonadota; class Gammaproteobacteria; order Lysobacterales; family Lysobacteraceae; genus Stenotrophomonas; species Stenotrophomonas sp. YJH_SMC_10. The sequence continues at coordinate 44,064 of NZ_JCAFUS010000017.1, forward strand.
CGGCTCATCGCTGGCGCGGTCGCCCTGGCGATGATGCTCAGCCTCGCGCTCGGGCATCGCGTGGTGGGTTTCGGCATTCAGATCGCTGCCCGGGAACGGCGCGGCGATGCACTGGATCTCCGGCAGGTTGAACAGCACCGCGAACTCGCCCAGGTTGCTGCCGCCGTCCAGCGGCGCCGGCAGCGGATGCAGGCCGGCATAGTGCAGCGCCGCCCAGACGAAATCGCTACAACGGTTGACGGTGGCCGGGCGATCCACATCGAATTCGAACTCGGCCGGTTCCTCGGCGAAATCACGCAGGCAGCCGTAGTGCTCCTCGGTGATTTCCAGGGTGCGGCTGTAGTACGGGTCCAGATGCTCGTCGGCATCGTCGTGGCGCACCTGCGCGTACTGCACGCCGGTGCGGGTTTCGCCCGGTGCCTGGCGCGGTGGTGCGAAGCCGTAGCTGTGGGCCTCGTCGCCCGCAGCGACCTGCAGGTACATGTGGCCGCGCGGCGAGATGCCCCCACTTTTCAGCGGGGTGCCGGGCGCGGCCAGATAAAGGGTTACGGTGTAGCGTGTTGCCTGCTCCATGCCTGTTCAGCCTTGATGGGTGCTGCGGTCCTGGGCGGATGATGGCATAGGTGGGATGGGGGGCAGGTGGAGATGGAAGCAGTTTCGAGGCCGAGGCGCTCGAAACTGTGATCTTCCGTGCAGTCGCTGGAAGTCAGCCCATCTGCAGCGGCGCCCGGGATTGCTCCAGGGCTGGCTCCTGCGGCGCCAAGGAGGCGCGCTCCTGCTGGGCCTGCGAAATCTGCTCGACCTTGGCGAATGACTGCTCCACCGGTGTTCGCGCAGCCTCCTCCGCCGTCATCGACGCCCGCACATGGGCAGGATCGTTGAGCTCCCCCTGCACCACGAACAGTCGCTGCGCCGAACCATCGCTTGGAGCGTTACCCAACACCACATGATCGACATGCTCCAGCCCGTTCTCCTTGGCAGTGGCCAACAACCCCAAGGAAATCCGCTCGCTGGTCCCGTCATAGGAACGGCCGTGCGCCTCATCGATGCCCGCAACTCCCTTGCGGATGGAATCGAGCATATCCCGATCGCCCCGCGGCAGTTGCTCATCGCTGATGATTCGCTGGAACAGCGTTCTCTCCGGCATTTTGTTGTAGTGCTCGGTATTCAACGCGCTATCTGGAAAGGGCGCGCGAATGCTGCGGATGTGTTCCACATTGCTTAGTGGCTTCAGTCCACCTTCGAAACTCTTGTCTTGCATGAACAGCGCATTGGTGCGATGAAGCCCCGCGTGATTCAGGGCGCCCCAAGTGAAATCAATGCAACTGTTGTTGAGCCCGTGATACTCCGTATTGAACCCGTGCTTATCCGGCGCAGCACCAAATGCCTTGAGCTTTTCGTACTGATCTTTCGAGATTTCGAGCGTCCGCTGATAGAAGGGGTTCTGGTACTCCCGCGCGTCAGAGTCATAAACCTTGCCGGGACCGGTCGTTGCCCCATGCTCCTTCGGCGCAAAGCCATAGCTGATGCTCTCACGGCCATCGTCCACCGTGTAGTAGACGTGACCCGCAGCAGATGTTCCACCCTCCAATAGTGGGGTTCCTGGTGCCGCAACGTAGACTGTCACGCGATATCGCTCGTCCATGAAGTGCTCCTATTTTGATCTATGCTTGTAGGCGACCAGCAATTCTGCCGGGATTGGCGCAAGGCGCACCGAGGGGTCAAGTAACTCCACACTCAGGCGATATCGACCTGGAGAGAGGTTCTGGCCCCATGCCATTGCCAACTGCTTGTAGTGCCCTTGCGGACTGGACAGCCCCGCTGCCTCAAGTGAAGTGTCGTCCACGTCATCAAGCCACACTGTTGAAACGTGCCCATCAGTGTTGATTGGCACAAGAGTCGCGGTCGTTCCTGGCTGCTGCTCAACACGCACGAGTGGAGCATTTGCCTCACCCATTTCCCCGAGCCGAGTGAGGAGCACGCGTGCAGGCAGACCAGCGCGTTGAATCGTCAAGGCCCGCTCGAGCGCTGCTGCGCCATCCACCCCACTTACGCGAACGGCAACCAGGAGTGTTGGCGTGGCGCTTCTACCGGGCGGCTCAAGATCGAACTCTACTACCATGGGCTCGGCCATTGACGCCAACGTAAGCGGCCTGACAAGCGGCACGTTGTTCTGCGCAGCACTGGAAGAAGGCACAGGACGCGGCGGAGCGGTCTGTGCCTGGCAAGCGCTCAGCAGAATTAAAGCCAAGCATGCGCCTGCTCCCAGTATCCGTCGTCCCAGTCGCCGCATCGTCCGTCCTCGCTTCAGCTTTGATTGATAGGTGTTTTCTCGCCGGACCTTCTTATACACGCAGGCCTGGAAGCAATCTATGACGGCTGCCGCCACAGAACGAGAGAACTGGGCCCACAGCGAATGGGACAGCTGCTGATCAGTCGCCCGGGGGCTGCAGAGCAGGGAGCATTGACGACCCAATGCGGGCTTGTCCTAGCGCAGCCTATGGAACGGCCAATCGTTGAGGCTGTTGACTGTCCATAGTCCTATTTCACGTTGTAGTTGGCGACGAGAAGCTCGATGTTGAGATGTGCAACGTCCGGATTGCCCTGAAGGTTGGTCACCTTCAGCCGGTAATTCCCGGTCGTCAGATCCCCGGAATCAGCACGGGCCACCTCGTACTCCCTGTAGGCCAGGGACATGTCGTACTTTCCTGCATTGACCAGACTGTTCGAATCCGCGCCGACGGCGCTCCTGTACTCGTACACGTCGCCCTTGGCCGGTTGATATCGGCTGCCCTGCCAGACACTAGGCAGATCGCGATTCAATACCTGTAGCGCTATGGGCGTGTCGGTATCGCCCTCCAGCTTCCACAGCTGCACCTTCAGGGGAATCCGGGCGTCTTCAAGGAAGTCGACATCGCCCGGTTTCATGTCCGGGCGCTTTGCAGGCCCACCGGTACGGAAGCCGATCAGGAACGTGCGTGGCTTGGGATCCTTCTCCCAAGGCGGCGGCAGTTCGAAACGCGCCTCTACCGTCGCACCTGCATGGACTAGGTCCATCGGCTTGGCGACGGGAAAACCATCGCCATACATCTGGGGTGCCTGGGCGCCGCAGCCACCCGCGAGCAGGGGCAGCAGTACCATCCATGGCCTCAGTAGCTGTCGCATCCATTCCTCGCATTCGGGCACTCACGTGTCAGCAGTTTATACACCGCACCGGCCCGCAGGACCTGAACTGGCTTCACATAACCTTGGGGTGGGATGGGGATTCCTGCCGATGAACATTGCGTGGGCCAGTTCTGGTGTTAGAGGCACGCGATGGTGCAGGCACTATTCCTGCAGTCAGGAGGATGACCATGACCACGATAGACACCGCATGGCTGGAAGCGTTCGACAAGGAGCGTCACTACCTGTTTGCCATTGAACATAGCGATGCCGGCATAGATGAGTACTTGCTGAGTTGCTACGCAGACCTTCCTCCACGCGAAGCAGCACTGGCGTTCGGCAGCGACTACGACCTGGAGCGCGACGATGCGCTGTGGCCACGGACGGGCGTGGCGCTGCAAAGTTAAGTTGTGTCGCAATCGGCACGCTGTGCGAATGGGCCCTGTGGGCTACGTGTCGCTTTTGGGACCCCGAACAGCTGCAAACCGTGCTTTTTAATGCGCCTTCGGGCGGTAACTTAACACCGGCCGAAACCACTGCACCGCAAGGGTTCTGCCACGCGCGCGCCATGCAACAATGCCGTAAGCGTCAGCATTTGCGGCCTCTGCGGCCTACGGTTTCTTGGCATCTCGCAGCCATGCGAGTACACCTTGGCGTGCCACCTCGCACTAGGTGGCGCAGGACTCGAAAACCCGTCTGAATACCCAGTGCTTTGCGCTTGCCAGTCGGCGTCATCTTCGGATGGCGCCGGCTGGCAATCCGTTCGCGATCCATGGCGGGCGGTGCGTGGGGGTCCTCGGACCCGCCGGATTGGGTATTCACCGGTTTTCGAGACACGCACCGTCCGCCGCCTCTATCGGTGGCGTTGCTATCTGTCCTGTACGGAGCATTGCCATGAACACATCGGACTTCCGTTCCCTGCACGCGCAGTACGATCCGGTTGAGGCCGAAGCCGACCGCTACCCCTCGCACGATCCCAACGCCTTCGTCGCCACGCTGCGCCGCATCGGATCTGGTGCAGCTGCGGATGGCCAGCCTTGGCCGGAACGGCATCAACTGCCTGGGCGCTGTCTTCAGCTGGCGGATGCGGATTGCGCGTTGGCGGGGCTGCGTGTGGTGGCAGAGCTGATGCTGGCTGCGGAGCGGACTAGGCAGAATGGTTCGCCCGAGGAGTACCTGGGGGACCGGGTGATGGAAGGGTTGAAGATGGCGTGCGTGGCGTTGACTGCTCAGGTGAGTGAGCGGTTGCACGTGCAGGAGTAGCCCGGTTGGACCTGGCCGTCTGTCGCGTGACTGCCGGCCCCCCGCACGCCATCGGCTGACCGCTCGCCTTCGAGTCCGTTCCCTGTTTGCAGAGCGTCGAATGAAGCTTCTGATCTATGGCGCCGTGCTGCCGGCGGCGCTGCCTTCGGCGATCGCCAGCCGGCATATACCCAAGGCCGTCCGGAACTGCGGACGTTTCCGAAGGTGTCCGACGCTGAATTTTCCGTAATGCGCGAGGAAGCCGTTCGACTGGTGCGCGAGGGCCTGGCACAGCACGCGCGGTACGCGGGAGACCGATACTTCGAGGTCAGCTGTGACAGCGTACCCGTGATGCTGGTGGATAACTCATTGGAGCAGCTTGTGATTGTGCTGTATGCGGACAGGGAGATTGATGTTCTGTGCGTTGTGCCGCTGCTGTCGCATTGGAGTAGGCGGATTGTGCCGGAGCCGTAGTGCGTATCGATTGGTGCAGAGGCAAGACCGCTACTGGCATCCAGGATGACGCGCAGCGTGTGCCACTAGGCTGATATCACCCTGATGGCTGTCCGACCTCCCCCCGTCCTGAGTAGTGGTCGGGTTTAAAGTCCGGTGCTGATGCTATCCCTCTTGCCAGCCAAATGCGCGGAGTACTGTGCGGGCGTCAGCCCGCCAAGTGCTCGATTTGGCCTTCCTTCGTTGTAGTCACGCCGTCAGCTTTCGATGCTGGTCCTGGCATGGAGCAACGTCGAGAACCAATGCTCGTTCAGACATTCATCGCGTAGCCGCCCGTTGAAGGACTCAACGTAAGCGTTTTGGTTCGGCTTGCCCGGCTCGATCAGGCGCAGGGCAATTCATTTCATGTGAACCCACGCCACCATCGCTTTGCCGCAAAAACTTCTCCGGTTGTCCGTCCTGATCACTTGCGGCAAACCGCGTTGAATGGCCAATCTGTCCAGCGCCTTGGCAACACCCTGCCCGGAAATGGCCCGTTCCACCTCAATGGCCACGGCCTCACGGGCGGCGTCGTCAACGATAGTCAGGCACTTGATTACTCGACCTACCGCGGTGCTGTCGAACACGAAATCCATCGACCACACCTGATTGGCGGCGGTCGGGCGCAGCAAGGGCTGACGCTCACCGACAGGCATCTCTTTGCGCTTCCTGCGACGCACCTGCAGGCCCACTTCCTAATACAGGCACCACACGCTTGTAGTTTACGACAAGCCCGTTCTGTCGCAACTTCAGATGGATCATGCCTACGCCGTAACGTCGATGCCGGTGTGCAAGCACAGCGATCTGCTCACGCAATTCAATGTTGTGGTCCGGTCTGGGCTCGTAACGCAGCGCGCTGGCGCTCATGCGTGCAACCACCAACGCGCGCCGCTCGCTCAGCCCCTTCTCGACCATGCTCCGCACCAGCAACCTGCGCGCCAGTGCGGTCACCACTTTTTTCGCAATGCATCCTTGATGACGTCGTTCTCGAACACCTGCTCGGCCAGCAACTTCTTCAGGCGCGTGTTCTCGGCCTCCAGGTCCTTGAGCCGATTGACGTCGGGCAGGCTCATGCCACCGAACTTGCTGCGCCACAGGTAGTACGAGGCCTCACTGAAGCCATGCTGGCGGCATAGGTCCTTGATCGGCATGCCCGCCTCGGCCTCGCGCAGGAAGCCGATGATCTATTCTTCGGAAAAGCGCTTCTTCACGTCCAATCTCCCTGTCGTTGAGAATTGGACCCCAAACCGTCGCGCTACTCAATCTCGGGGGGACGTCGGTGGCGCGGGGAAAATTCTGAGCGCGCAGGCACGGCGCAACGCCGTGGTGGCCGTGCGGGCAAATACCCAACTCTCCGAGCGCCGGACCTGCCGCCTGCTGGGCCTGTCGCGCAGCGTGCAGCGTGCTGCACTACCAGTCCCAGCGGAAGGATGACGAGCTGCAGCAGCGCCTGGTCGAACTGGCCGACAAGCGTCGGCGGTTCGGCTACCGGCAGCTGCACATCCTGGTCGAGCGCCAGGGCTTCGTGGCCAACCACAAACGGGTCCATCGGCTGTATGGCGAAGCTGTCTTGGCCGTGCGCAAACGGCGCAAGCGCGAGCGCGTCGCGGTCGGACGCTGCCCGTTGCAGGTCCCTTCCGGTCCGAACCACACCTGGTCGATGGACTTCGTGTTCGACGCCCTGGCCAACGGCAGGCCGATCAAGTGCCTGACTGTGGTCGACGACTGCACCAAGGAGGCCGTGGAGATCGCGGTCGCCCGCCGCATCAACGGGCAGCGCATGGCCGACATCCTGGAAACGGTGTGCCGCTTCCGCGGTTATCCGGCCATGATCCGGAACGATCAGGGGCCGGAGTTCACCGGACGAGCCCTCGACCAGTGGGCCGTCGCCAACGGCGTGAAGCTGCTGCTGATCCAGCCAGGCAGACCCACCCAGAACGCCTGCATCGAGAGCTTCAACGGCAAGTTCCGCGACGAATGCCTCAACGAAAACTGGTTCACCTCACTGGAGCATGCCAAGGCGACGATCTCTGCTTGGCGACGCGATTACGACGAAGCACGCCCGCACAGCTCGCTAGGCAAGAGCGCCCCCGCCGAGTTCGTCGCCTTGCTCCGCGAGCATGGAACCCTTGCAACCACGAACCCGGGCGATAAGCTCGCAGCCACGGACTCTACGAAGTAGACCCCGGCCCTAACGCAGGGGCAGATCAAACTCTTCAGCACACTTCGCTAGGTAGTAGTCGACCCTATCGCTTTGTCTCTGCGTCAGATATTAATTCACATTCACCCATTCTACGCCGTGCGTCGCGGGAACTAGGGAGGAGACCGAACCAGAGCTTCCGTCGGCAATGGAGAACCGAAAATTGCGGTATCCCTGCCACCACGTTGGAAACTGAAAGCACTACAATTTCACTGTGCCTTTTAAGTGACAAATAAGGGAATCTGGCAGTGTCGTAGGGCGACACATCCAAGTTAACTAAGATCGCCGTCCCAGCTGGAGAAACTGCAACCAGCATTGGCCGGTGTCGAGTCGAAAAATTGACGCTTTCTTCCGACGAGATATCGACACATCCACGACTATCTATTCCCTCTGCAGTCTAGCTAGGCCCCCTCGCCAGATGATAGTCTCCTCCCCATGGCATTGAGCCATCAAAGGCAAGTAGCTAGTAGAGCGATCACAAGGGGCGACACGGATGCCAACTGCGATACCCAAAGAAATAGATTTCGTCGATAGCATACGTTTGAGCCATAAGACAGGCGAAGCAGCTGTCACAAGGCTTCAGACGGACGAACGAGTGCTTGCACGAGTAACAGATGGAATTTACCGGCTACCATCTGCAGCACTGCGTGAGTTGATATCCAACGCGTATGATGCGGATGCCACTTCTGTCTTCATTGACACGGACGCCCCTAGATTTTCCACAATCCGCATAAGCGACAATGGAAATGGAATGGATGAGGTGGCGTTGTCGCGACTCATTCATCACATCGGGGGAAGCTCTAAGCGTACGGCAGAAGGCCAATCTGTTGGCACAACTGACGAGAAAGATTCGAACTTGTCGCCAAAGGGGCGAAGACTTATTGGGAAAATTGGCATCGGGCTTTTCTCAGTAAGCCAGCTCACGTCTCAGTTTCAAATAATAACCAAGAAGAAGGGCTCACCGTTCCGATTGGTTGCTGACATCCAGCTGAGAAAGTACAGCGAAGAAAGCCAAGAACAAGCGAACGTCCTGTTTGAAAGCGGCACCGTCCGAGTCACCCAAATAGACGCGGACGACTCAGAAGCACATGGAACTGAGATCATACTTCTGGATGTTTCCACGCGAGTAAGAGATATTCTAAGAAGCAAGGATCGTTGGGAAGAGATTCTTTCGGAGGAGAATGCCCAGGCGTCACCCCAGACCAAACTCTCAGCCCCAAATTTTCATTCCGGCTTCATGCGCATCGGGTCAACTACCGATGCTGAGTACGAAGTCGAACCATCGCTACCCTGGCTCCAGTCTGACTCGCCCACGGAGAAATTTGAAAAGCTATTTAACCGCGTTGTGGACTTGGCCAATACTACAAAGGAGCGCCCAGACTTAGAGACCGTCCTGGATGGTTATCTCGGCACTCTCTGGGCCTTGAGCGTATCTGCGCCACTTCCATACGTGGAGAAGCACCCATTCGATATTACATCTGAGGATGAAGTTGACGTCTTCAAGATCGTCAACAATCGAAGGGGAAAGTCAGATCGTGTCGAGCTGAAAAGTGGGCAGACCGTGCGCGATGCCCTGAACCTGAAGGAGGGATCCAGCGATCCAGCAGGTGCGTTCAACGTTTACATCGATGAAGTTGAACTCAAGCGACCCATTACGTTTAGGAAGTTTGCACGAGGAAACAGAGAACAACGTCCCATGCTTTTTGTTGGCTCCTACAGGCCTGATCTTTCAAAAATACCGGCGGCCTTCAAGGGCGGGGACCTTGAGTTCGAAGCGTACCTCTTCTGGAATCAGAAGATAGTCCCTAAAGAAAATAACGGAATTATAGTTAGAGTTAACGGAGCCAGCGGCGCACTATTTGACGATACATTCATGAAGTATCAAGTATCAGAGCAGACCAGGCTTCGGCAGATCACTTCAGAGGTGTTTGTTGAGCAGGGCATGGATGCGGCCCTTAATATTGATCGGGAGTCGTTTAATTTTGGTCATCCGCATTATCAGATTCTAACCCAGTGGACCCACCGCGCTCTTCGGCAATTGGCCAATACTCACAAGGGTATTGGCGATGAAATTCGCGAGAGAATCCGAACGGAACAGAGGGCGGCGACAGCGTCCAAGCTAGAAAGGCTGGCAGAAGACAAGTGGCTGAAGCTCCGCGGCTCAAGCGACTCATTCCCCCCAGAGGCAACAGTTGCATCCACTGCTGATGCTTCACGCTTAAGGAGCGAAGGACTACTAGCCGTAGTTCTAGAGGAAATCCCTTCACTTGAAAAGGGCGGACGAAAAGAGCTCGATTCGAGAATGGCTCGCGCTCGGGCTTTGGCAGTAGTGTTAGATGCATACGGAATTCTTGAAACAATGGACTATTCGCGCCAATCCTCACTCATTGATTCCATCATGGAAATCTTCTATGAGGAGGCCAAGTGATGAATGGACTCCAATCTCTGGACGATCTCAATGACGAGGATGCGGCACTCTTCCATCGTGAGCCGGCACCAATTGATTCCAACGTAAAGAAGGATTTTTCGCAGTGGCATCTGCCGAGAAAGCAGTACATCCGAATTCACCAATGGTGCCGTGAAGTTGCCCAGCTTGCGAGAGAGATTACCATCGGAAACGGAAAGACGTTCAACTACCTCACTCTTCCTGGGGATGATCTCCTTGATATCCGCGCATTGGTAGGCGTAATGCAGCGCGCGCGAGGCAAGCTCCGCTACCTCGGTTTCAATTCGGTTGCGCGAGGAAGTCAAAGCCAGAGAGAGATGAATATTTCTCGAGCTGAGGTTCGATCAAGCGGCCTAGTAGATGATTTTTCGCATATCGAGGAGGATCGACTTGAAACTCTATCAAACCCTAATAGCCCGAGCAGACGACGATTGAATGAGATCGGTCATTGCCATGCAATAAACCTTGACTTCTGCAGATCGCTAAGTCACGGCGACATTGAAGGCGGGGCTCTTGGTGCGATGCGCTCAATACTCGCTCACCAACTTCAGTCCAATCAGCCGTGGCTACTATTCATAACAACTAAGGTCGAGCCGCAGTTGGTCGCGGAACAAGTCAAACTTGGATTTGACAACGCAATTCGAGCCAACATAGATGCAAGCGATGAATTCAGAAGCTTGCTGGCAGAATCACTAGCGACATCATCTGATGACCTTTCCGAGAAATTGGAAGAAGCATGGGCTGCTGATGGCAGTGATCTACTGCGTGTTTTTACCCTCGGCTTTTCAAAGTGGCTTCTGCGCATGCTAGTCGGCGAGCCTCCCCAACGATCACTGAAGCTGTTAAGCGCCTATTACTATCGTAGCGGGACAGTTCCAAATATGGTTTCACTGGCCTTCCGATGCGACTCTAATCAGCAACCTGTGAATGACAGGGACGGAATCTTTTCAGAAGCGGACCAAGCCCCTCCTCTTTGCGAGGTGGAGCTTGGCTTGGGGGTCCTGGAGGCCGCCAGGCAGATCATCGATCTTGATCAGCAACTTCATGACGACCCAGAGCTCAACACAACAATGATGGAAAAGTCCGCTCGATTGTTGGCCCAAGCCCGATATGCCGAGAATGATTATCGAGACTGGGCCGAACAGAATAAAATCAGTCCGCAACCCCTTCAAGCGATAGCTTGATAGCCCTACCCAGCGCCTCCGCCATAGGCGGGGGCACTGCGTTTGAAACCTGCTTCACTTGTGCAGAAAGGTTTCCCTTGATCACAAAGGTGTCGGGAAATCCCTGAAGCCGCATGGCCTCATAGATCGACAGCCTGCGATTTCCGGAAGGATGAACGTGAATCTCTCTATTTCCATATGCAACAGTGGGGCTTGGGAAATCCCAGCGAAGCCTTTTGAAGCTTCGTCGGTCGGCAGATAGCTGATCTGGATTCTTAAATTTCTCAGAGACTGGAGTCATCGTCCAATGATTGGGGTGAACCTCTGAGCATTCTGCAGAAGCCCCTCTCTTGAAGAAAACCGGCTCTATCGAAATATCGCCAATGCCATCCCGAACCGTGCGCTTCCCTAGGACGGAGATTGGTTTGAATTCCGATCTAGTTCTTCCCTCGGCAACCCCGGAGACAATGATGCGACGACGGTTCTGTGGAACGCCGAAATCCAGAGCACAGTATTCTTGCTCGTTCACATCAAAGCCAAGATGCCTGAGCGCCGAAAGCAGCCTTCTGTATCTTCGCACGTGCGGGGAATCCCTAATTCCAAGCACATTTTCGAATATAAAGAAGTCGACTTCGTATTCCGATTGAAGTTCCTTTATTATTCTTACGTACAAAGAGGGCAATCTATTTCTAGGATCGGCCTTCTTTGTCCTAGTATTGGCTCTCGAGAACCCCTGACAAGGCGGCCCCCCAATCACCCCAATATGCCGTCCAGCCGGAACTGTTTCTTTGAGCAGGGCAAGCACGCCCTTCGATCCCAACTTTACAAGATCCGCCGCGACCGCTGTGGCATTGGGAAAATTGGCGCAGTGGGTAGCAATCGCAGCAGGCTCACTATCGATCGCTAGCTTCACATCGAAACCGGCATTCTGAAATCCGAGATCGAGTCCGCCCGCGCCCGAAAAGAGACTCAACACAACCGGCATACTTTTCTGCGCGCTGTCGCTAGCCCGCTTGGAGGAATCGATGTTGTTCCGAGCTTTTGTCATGCTTGAATATCTACTTGAAGGGCGAATAGTTCTGGGGATAGCTGCAAAAAACGGGCGACACATGGCCGCCCGTTCTTTCACCTAATGTCCAGCGTTCAATCAAACCCCAACAGGATTAGCCTTCTCAGGATCAATCTTGTACTGCTTGATCGCCCGGGCCACATCCTTCGCGGTCATCTTCCCTTCCTTCGCCAGCGCCGCAATCGCGGCATGCGCGATGTAGTACCGGTCAACCTCGAAGAACCGGCGCAGGTTCGCACGGGTATCCGAACGACCAAACCCATCCGTACCCAGCACGGTGTACGACATCGGCACGAACGCACGGATCTGGTCCGCATACGCACGCACATAGTCGGTGGCGGCAATCGCCGGGCCCTGGCGCCCTTCCAGCAGCTCGGTCACGTAGGCCTTGCGCTGCTCACCTTCCGGATGCAGGCGGTTGGCACGTTCCACGTCGAAACCATCGCGACGCAGTTCGTTGAAGCTCGGGCAGCTCCAGATGTCGGCGGTCACGCCGAAGTCCTTGTCCAGCAGCTCGGCCGCGGCAATGGCTTCGCGCAGGATGGTGCCCGAACCCAGCAGCTGCACGCGCAGCTCGCCCTTCTTCGGCTTGCCGGCGTCGGTCAGCAGGTACATGCCCTTGACGATGCCTTCGGCCGCGCCTTCCGGCATTTCCGGGTGGGTGTAGTTCTCGTTCATCAGGGTGACGTAGTAATACTCGTCCACCTGGTCTTCCATCATGCGCTTGGTGCCGTGCTGCAGGATCACCGTCACTTCGAAGCCGAAGGTCGGGTCGTAGCTGCGCACGTTCGGGATGCCACCGGCCACCAGATGGCTGAAGCCATCTTCGTGCTGCAGGCCTTCACCGTTCAGCGTGGTGCGGCCGGCGGTGCCACCCAGCAGGAAGCCGCGGGTACGCATGTCGGCGGCCTGCCAGGCGATGTCGCCCACGCGCTGGAAGCCGAACATGCTGTAGTAGATGTAGAACGGCAGCATCGGCACGTTGCTGACCGAGTAGCTGGTACCGGCCGCCATCCACGAGCTGATCGCGCCCGGCTCGCTGATGCCCTGCTGCAGCACCTGGCCGCTCTGGTCTTCGCGGTAGAACATCAGCTGGTCGGCGTCGACCGGCTTGTACTTCTGGCCGAACGGCGCGTAGATGCCGATCTGGCGGAACAGGCCTTCCATGCCGAAGGTACGGGCTTCGTCGGCCACGATCGGCACGATGTGCGGGCCCAGTTCCTTGTCACGCAGGGTGATGTTCAGGCTCTGCACGAAGGCCATGGTGGTGGAGTAGCTGCGCTCGCCGCTGCTCTTCAGCAGGCGCTCGTAGGCTTCCAGCTTCGGTGCCACGAAGGTCTTGTCAGCCTTGCGGCGGCGCTGCGGCAGGTAACCACCCAGCGCGGCACGGCGTTCCTGCAGGTACTGCACTTCCGGCGAATCCGGGCCCGGGTGGTAGAACGGCACCTGGCCGTCGGCCAGCTGCGCGTCGGTCACCGGAATGTTGAAGCGGTCGCGGAAGTGGCGCACCGCTTCGTCGTCCAGCTTCTTGGTCTGGTGGGTCGGGTTCAGTGCCTCACCGGCGCTGCCCATGCCGTAACCCTTCACGGTCTTGGCCAGGATGACGGTCGGCATGCCCTTGGTGTTCACGGCCTGGTGGTAGGCGGCGTACACCTTGTGCGGGTCGTGGCCACCACGGTTCAGGCGCCAGATGTCGTCGTCGGAAAGGCCGGCGACCATCGCGGCGGTTTCCGGGTACTTGCCGAAGAAATGCTCGCGGGTGTACGCGCCGCCGAAGGCCTTGCAGTTCTGGTACTCGCCGTCGACGGTTTCCATCATCAGCTTCTTCAGGACGCCGTTGGTGTCCTTGGCCAGCAGGGCATCCCAGTAACCGCCCCACAGCAGCTTGATCACGTTCCAGCCGCCGCCACGGAACACGCCTTCCAGTTCCTGGATGATCTTGCCGTTGCCGCGCACCGGGCCGTCCAGGCGCTGCAGGTTGCAGTTCACCACGAAGATCAGGTTGTCCAGGCCTTCACGGCCGGCCAGGGCGATGGCACCCAGGGTTTCCGGCTCGTCGCTCTCGCCGTCGCCGATGAAGCACCACACCTTGCGGTCGGACTTCTCGATCAGGCCACGGTTTTCCAGGTAGCGCATGAACTGCGCCTGGTAGATGGCGGCCAGCGGGCCCAGGCCCATCGACACGGTCGGGGTCTGCCAGTAGTCCGGCATCAGCCACGGGTGCGGGTACGAGGACAGGCCACCGCCGTCCACTTCCATGCGGAACTTGTCCAGCTGCTCTTCGCTGATGCGGCCTTCCAGGAAGGAACGCGCGTAGATGCCCGGGGCGCTGTGGCCCTGGATGAACAGCAGGTCGCCCGGGTGGTTTTCGCTCGGGGCGCGCCAGAAGTGGTTGAAGCCCACGTCGTACAGGGTGGCGCCGGAGGCGAACGAGGCGATGTGGCCGCCCAGGTCACCCGGCTTGCGGTTGGCGCGCACCACGGTGGCCATCGCGTTCCAGCGGATGATCGAACGGATGCGCCATTCCAGCTCGGCGTTGCCCGGGCTCTTGGCCTCGAACTGCGGTTCGATGGTGTTGACGTATTCGGTGGTGGGAGAGAACGGCAGGTAGGCGCCCGAACGACGGGTCAGTTCCACCATGCCTTCCAGCAGCTGATGCGCGCGCTCGGAGCCCTCGACATCAATAACGGCCTTCAACGACTCGATCCACTCCTGGGTTTCCACAGGATTCGGGTCGTTGTTCAGCACCTCGTTCAACCAGTTCATTAGCGCTCCCATTACCGCACGCACGCGCGCGACTGTTGTATAGATTTCTAGACCGCAAAGTGTAGCGCACCAAGGGCTTTCGTCACTTGGCTACGCTGGCGTATGGACGCATGCGGCCAGTGTCCGCAAGGCCTGTCCCGGCCTGTCCGGCGGCAGGACAGGCCCTTGCTTCCGGGTACTGCGGCACCTTGGAGCCGGTGCCCGGCTGTCGCGCTGGGCCCGGAGCCACCATGTGCAGGACGCAGTGTTACTGCGGCCGATGACGGTTGTGCGGCGCCCGCGCACCCTGCGGTATCGACCGCGGGCGCGGGCGCTTGACCGGCGACAACGTGTCGCCCCCATGGATTGCCGCGGGCGACCGCCGCGTCGCCTGGAGCGGTGCGCGGGCGGGCCGTGGCCCAAAACAGACGCGCTTGTGGCCGGATCGATGATTGCCGGGCTCACGCTATCGATATATCGTTTGCACACTCGTTTACCGATATATCGAAATGAGCCGTACGTCTTCTCCCAGAGCCCGTTCCACCGATCCGGATGTGCCGCGCCGCAACGGCCAGCCACGGGTGCTCAGCCGGGGCGACCTGCGCCTGCTGGTGCTGGCCCTGATCGGCGAGCAGCCACGCCATGGCTACGAGCTGATGCAGCTGATCAGCAACCAGTTCATGCAGGCCTATACGCCCAGCGCCGGCACCATGTACCCGCTGCTGGCCAGCTTCGAGCAGGCCGGCTGGATCGAGGCCGAGGAAGTGGACGGCCGGCGGATCTTCCGCATCACCGCCGCCGGCGAGTTCGAGCTGAAGGTGCAGCGAACCCAGGTACGCCTGGCGCAGCGACGTGCCTTTGATCGTGCCCGCGAGATCACCAAGGCGTCGCTGCCGCCGCCGCTGGCCACTGCCCTGCGCGAGTTCAAGCGGGCGCTGGTGCATCACCACGGCCGTTGGGCCGAGGGCGAGGCGGACGAGGTGGCGGCGCTGCTGAGCCGGGCGTCCGCCCTGCTGAACGGTACCGCCGGTAGCGAGGCATCCCCCCTTTCAACGACCCAGCCAGACTGAATCCAGCCAGGTCTCCCCCATGCCGCGCGCCCCGCGCGACTCCTTTACAGGTATCCCCATGACCGAACACAACAACACGCGCCTGCGCCTGGATGTGCGCTTCCGTGAACTGACCGTGCTGCGCACCGAAGAAGTCACCCCGCACATGCGCCGCGTGGTGCTGGGCGGCGACGACCTGGCCGGCTTCGATTCGCCCGGCGCCGACGACCACATCAAGCTGTTCTTCCCCAATGCCAGCGGCGAGATGGTGCTGCCGGTGCTGACCGCCGAAGGCCGCAGTTACCCGGACGGCAAGTCGCCCTCGCCGTCGCGCGACTACACCCCGCGCTGGTGGGACCACGAGACCGGCGAGCTGGCCATCGACTTCGTGCTGCACGACCAGGGCGTCGCCGGGCCGTGGGCCGAGCGCGCGCAGCCGGGCGACACGCTGGTGATCGGCGGCCCGCGCGGCTCGTTCGTGGTGGCCGACACCTACGACGCCTACGTGCTGATCGGCGACGAGACCGCACTGCCGGCCATCGCCCGCTGGCTGGACGTGCTGCCGGACGGTGCCGAAGTGCAGGCCTTCATCGAAGTGCGCGACGAGGCCGAGCGCCAGGACCTGCCGCAGTACGAGAACGTGCGCATCCACTGGCTGGAGCGCAACGGCTTCCCGGCGGCCAGCAGCACGCTGCTGGAAGACATGCTGACCGACTTCGAGGCCCCGGACGGTGATGTCTTCTACTGGATCGCCACCGAATCGCGCCGCGCACGGATGATGCGCAAGTTCATCGAAGGCCACCTGGGCGTGCCGCGCGACTGGATCCGCTCGACCGGCTACTGGAAGGCCCACCCGGACGAAGCCGACGGCGATTGACCAAAGGACGGTAGGTGCGGACCGTTGGTCCGCACGCCCTCCGAAGGGTAGTGCCGGCCGCTGGCCGGCAACCTCATGAACCCTCGGCAAGAACCTGCAGTTGCCGGCCAGCGGCCGGCACTACCATCTGCCGCGTCCACCCGAACCGCTGCGCGGCCCAGATCTCCAGCGCCACCAGCAGTGCGACGACCAGCAGCGGCAACAGCAGCCCGAAGTACACGCCGGGCATCATGCCGTTGATCTGCGCCTTCACCAGCCGCAGCACGCCACGGGTGTGCAGCAGCTCATCCACATGCATGGTCAGCGCCTCGCGCACCACCTTGGGTTCCAGGCCGAGGGTGCCGGCCTTGTACACCAGCGTGTCTTCCACCATGCCGCGCAGCAGGCCTTCGCGCACCTTGCCGATCACCCAGCCGGTACCGCGCGCCAACGGGCCGTTGCCAAGACGGTCCAGGCCGGGCAACGGATGTTCGCTGAGGTAGGCCGAGGCGATGGTGTCGGCCACATCGCCCACCGTGCCCTGGCTGCGCAATGCCTCGCGCATGCGCGGGTCGTCCAGCGAGTCGGTGAAGCCTTCGCTCCAGCCTTCCACCAGGGTCTGCAGGTGCGGCTGGAAATGATCAAGCTGCTTGAACAGCGCGCGGTGCGCACCGGCGGTGAAGCCCAGCTGCAGGCCGAAGAAGGCCGTGGCCAGCGGCAGCAGCACCACGTAGCTGGCCAGCAGCCAGTGATGCCAGCGCTTGCGCCGCTGCAACCAACCCCGGCGGTGCAGCCAGCGCCAGCCGAGGATGCCCAGCACCAGGCCAAGCAGCGTACCGAGCACGCTGCCGCCCAGCAGATCGAGCACGCTCAGGCCCGACCAGAACTCGTTCAACCAGTACTGCGCGTCCTGCATGGGTCTTCCTTCCATGGGTGATACAGCGGGGCATTGTAGAGCCGAGCCCATGCTCGGCTGCGCCGCCGTCGGTGGGTGCGGACCGCCATCGACTGGTGGGTGCGGACCGTTGGTCCGCACACTCCCATGCAATTGCCGGCCAGCGGCCGGCACTACCGAGCTGGCAGTGCGACAATCGCGCTCCTTTCCTGCAGCAACGAGGCCCCCATGGCCAAACTGACCCTGGCCAGCGTGGATGCGCTGCGTACCCGCTTTGCCGATGACGCCGCCTGCGATGCGGCGCTGGCCGCGTTCGCCGACAGCGCTGCACTGCGCGCGCCGCTGCGCGAGCTGGTGGCGGCGCAGCACCGCTACCTGCAGGCCGAATTCGAAGTGGCCCAGGTGGCCGACGTGCTGCGCCGTGACCAGAAGTACGCGCCGGTAGGCCGGCCGTCGGTGCACATCGTGCAACTGCGCAAGCAACAGGCGGCCACCAAGCAGGCGGCGCTGATCGCGCGCCAGGTGGTGGCGCAGGCCGCGCAGACGTTCGCACGGGCCAGCGGGCTGGCGGTGAAGGCCAAGCAGAGCCCGAGCGAAGCGTGCGTGGCATGGTTGGGCACATTGCGCTGAGCAGTCCTGCTTCGGAGGTGGCCGCCCCCACCGACAGGGTAGTGCCGGCCGCTGGCCGGTAACCTCTCATCATCGGGCAGCTCGCAAGCAGCCGGCCAACGGCCGGCTCTACCCGCACCCCAAAAAAGAAGGCCCGCTTTTCAGCGGGCCTTCTGCCTTCTCACGACGAGTGAGCGGGGTGCATCAAGCGGCCGGCTTTTCGCCGGTGGCTTCGGTGGTGATGCGGATCTTCACTTCATCGCTGACGTTCGGGGCGTAGGCGCCGACGCCGAAATCGCTGCGCTTCAGGGTGGTGGTGGCATCGAAGCCGGCGGCCGGAACCTTGGCCATCGGGTGCTCGCCGCCGCCGTTGACGGTGACGTCCAGGGTGACCGGCTTGGTGATGCCCTTGATGGTCAGGTCGCCGGTGACGGTCAGCTTGTTGGTGCCGGCCGCTTCCACCTTGGTGCTCTTGAAGGTGGCATCGGCGAACTTGGCGGCGTCGAAGAAGTCGGCGCTCTTCAGGTGCTCGTCGAACTTGGCGGTGAAGCTGTTCAGGCCGCTCAGCGGCAGCTTCACTTCCACGGTGGACTTGGTCACGTCTTCGGCGTTGTACACCAGGGTGCCTTCGACGTTGCCGAAGTGCGCGCTCGGGTTGGAGAAGCCGAAGTGGCTCCACTGCGCCAGCACGTCGGTGTGGCTCGGGTCCAGCTTGTAGGTGCCCGAGGCGATCTTGATCGCTTCGGCGGCCGGCGCGGCAGCAGCGGCATCAGCCGCCGGGGTGGCGGCCTGCTCGGTGGTGGCCGGGGCGGCGGCATCGGCCGCCGGGGCAGCGGTGTCGGCCGGCTTGGAGCAGGCGGCGATGGCCAGGGTCAGGGCCAGCGGCAGCAGCAGTTTACGGGTGGCGCTCATCTGAGGAACTCTCCGGATCGTAGGGTGGGTACACGGTGCAGCAAGAGCCCGCCGCACGACGGCGGGCCCGAAACCGATACAGCGTCTTACGCGATGCGCGCCGCTTCGTCGAACGACAGGCGCGGCAGGCGCGGGAACAGGCCCGCCGGGTCACCGTAACCCAGGTTGACCAGGAAATTCGACTTGATGGAGGTGCCGGCGAAGAACGCTTCGTCGACCTTGGCCGGGTCGAAGCCGGACATCGGGCCGGCATCCAGGCCCAGCGCGCGCGCGGCCAGGATCAGATAGGCGCCCTGCAGGCTGCCGTTGCGGATGGCCGCTTCGTGGCGGCCTTGCTGCGGGCCGTCGAACCAGGCCTTGGCATCGGTGTGCGGGAACAGGTACGGCAGCTTCTCGTGGAAGTCCAGGTCGAAACCGATGATGACGGTGACCGGCGCGGCCATGGTCTTGGCCAGGTTGCCTTCGGACAGCGCCGGGGCCAGCTTGTCCTTGGCCTCCTTCGAGGTGACGAAGACGAAGCGGGCCGGCGTGGTGTTGGCCGCGGTGGGGCCCCACTTCACCAGGTCGTACAGTTCCTTCAGCAGGCTCTCGGGGACCGGCTTGTCGAGGAAGGCGTTCTGGGTGCGGGCCGTGCGGAACAGCTGGTCGAGGGCGGCGGCGTCGAGCGCGTGGGACATCGGTGGATCTCCAGGGCGGCGAAGGGAAGTCAGTGCCCGCGGGCGGCGCGGGGCGAAACGACGAGCCGCAGTGTAGAGTGTCGCGACTGTTGCAACACCCAGCAGGGCTGAAACGAATTAATGCCAATGGTGAAACGATCGAGCGCGCCGTGGACGGTCACTGACGGCCGCGCGGGCAATGTCCGCCAGGCGGTCGCGCTGGCCTCGGCACTGCGCCAGGGCACCCACCGACCGCTGCTCCTGCAACCGCGCGCGCCCTGGCGCTGGCTGTCGCCGCGGCGCCTGCCCGGCGATGTCAACGGCTACGGCGAGGCCTTTGCGTCACTGGCCAACGAGGCGCCGGCGCTGGCCATCGGCTGCGGGCGCCAGGCCGCTGGCGCGCTGCGCGTGCTGCGTGCACGCGGCAGCCAGGTGGTGCAGATCCTCGACCCGCGCATCAGCGCCCGCCATTGGGACGTGGTGGTGGTGCCCGAACACGATGCCCTGCGCAGCAGCAACGTGCTGACCCTGCTCGGCAGCCTCAACCCGGTGGACGATGACTGGCTGGCCTGGGGCCGCGCCGCGTTCGCCGGCTTCAGTACCCTGCCCGGCCCGCGCACTGCGCTGCTGGTCGGCGGGCCGACGCCGCTGGCGCCGTGGGACGAGACCGCGATGGTCGGCGTGTTCCAGGCGCTGGCCGAGCAGATCCGCAGCGAAGGCGGCAGCCTGCTGGCAACGACCTCGCGTCGTACGCCGCCGGCCCTGGCCGAGGTCCTGCGCGCGAAATTCGCCGACCTGCCGCACGTGATCTGGGGCGATGGCGGCGACGGCACCAATCCCTATGGCGGCCTGCTCGGCTGGGCCAACCGCGTGGTGGTCTCGCCCGATTCGGTGAACCTGCTCTCGGAGGCGTGCGCCACGCGCATGCCGGTGATGGTGGCGCTGGCCAGTACCGCGCAGGGCCGCCTGGCGCGCTTCCAGCAGCAGTTGCGCGCGCGTGGGCGATTGCAGCCGCATTGGCTGGACTGGCAGTACGACCGCATCGAACCGCTGCGCGAAACCGCGCGGGTGGCGGCAGAAGTGAAGCAGCGCCTGGCATTGGGGTAGTGCCGGCCGCTGGCCGGCAACGCTGTACCTGGCATCACGGTAGTGCCGGCCGCTGGCCGGCAACGCCGTACCTGGCATCACGGTAGTGCCGGCCGCTGGCCGGCAACGCCGTACCTGGCATCACGGTAGTGCCGGCCGCTGGCCGGCAACGCCGCACGCATGGCCAAACCCTGCCGTTGCCGGCCAGCGCCCGGCACGACCCGATCGCGCGGCGCAAGGGCGTGGATCGCCCGTTGCGCTGAGCAGCGTATGATCGGCTCGCGGGCCTGCCCGCCGTTGAAGGTATCGACATGGATCGTTTTTCCCGCCTGCCCAGCGCCGCGCTGCTGATCGCCAGCCTGCTGCTGGCCGCACCAGCCTGGGCCAACAGCACCGCCTGCCGCGAGCGCTCCCCCAGCGTGGCCTCGCAGGCGGCGATGCTGGACGTAGCCTGGACCACCGCCGAACGGCTGGACGCGCTGCCCGACGTGGACGTCGTGGTCGCCGCGCGCGGTGGCCAGGACCTGAGCCGCTACGGCCTGCGCCACAGCCACCTGGCCTTCCTGCTGCGCGAGGACGACGGCCGCTGGCGTGCGATGCACCTGCTCAACCGCTGCAAGACCGACAGCTCGCAGCTGTACCACGAGGGCCTGGGCAACTTTGTCGGCGAGAGTGGCGGCCATACCGACCTGCGCATTGGCGTACCGTCGGCGCCGTTGCGTGCGGCCCTGCGCGCGATGCTGGTGTCGCCCTCGATCCAGCCCAAGGCGCTGCACGAAACGAAGTACAACGTGGTTGCCTACCCGTTCGCCACCGACTAC
The DNA here is from genome assembly GCF_059371555.1 of Stenotrophomonas sp. YJH_SMC_10. NCBI lineage: Bacteria > Pseudomonadati > Pseudomonadota > Gammaproteobacteria > Lysobacterales > Lysobacteraceae > Stenotrophomonas > Stenotrophomonas sp. YJH_SMC_10. The sequence continues at coordinate 65,467 of NZ_JCAFUS010000017.1, forward strand.
CAGAACTCCAACCAGTGGGTGCTGGAAGTGCTGGCGGCGGCGATGGCGCAGGCCGAAGGCACGCCGGCCATCGTCAAGCGCGAACAGGCGCAGCACTGGCTGCGCCAGCAGAAATACCAGCCCAGCGTGCTGCACATCGGCCTCGGCAAGCGCGTGGGTGCGCGCCTGTTCGTGGCCAACGCCACCACCACCGACCATCCGGCCGGCGAACGCATCTCTGGCAACTATTCGGTGGTGACGGTGGAATCGGTGTTCGACTTCCTGCACCAGCGCAGCCAGCTGCAGCAGGAACTGGTGATCCCCCATGTGCCGGTGGCCGGTGCCACCGCCGCCGCCCCCTGATTTCCCCGAGGAGAACGACATGCGTCCGCTGCTTGCCTCTGTACTGTCGACGGTGATCGTCACCGGCCTGGCCTGGTCCACGGCCGCCCACGCCGAACGCCGCATCGTGATCATCCATGACCCGGGCCCGCAGGGACCGAGCCTGGAAATGTCCACGCAGATGGTGGCCTCGGCCCGCGCCGCCGCCGCGAAGGAAGCCCAGGATGCGGCCGACGCCGGCCGGCCGCTGGCCCGCCCGCAGCAGATCAAGCTGCCGCAGATGGAGGTGAGCGCCATCGCCACCACCGTCGACGGCCGCCGCGAAGTGCTGCTGCGTGATGCCAACGACCCGCAGAACACGGCATCGATGCAGTACCCGCGCGGCATCGGCGATCCTGCTGTGCAGTTCACCGTGGGCCAGACCGTGAACTTCGAGCCGACCGGCAGCGACCAGGGCTGGCAGCTGAAGGACAACCAGGGCCGCCCGCTGGAATACCTGCCCGAGGCCACCGGCCCGCGCGACATCTTTGACAACCGGCGCTGAGCCGCCGCCCCACGCTGACCAGGAGGTCTCCATGCTCCGTTGCCTGCGCGTTCCCACCACTGCATTGCTGCTCTCGGCGTTGCTGGTCCCCACCGTCCATGCCGGCGCCGCGCCGCAGTTGAACAGCAGCGAGGCCAGCGTGATCGTGACCTCGTTCGTGGTGCTGTCGCTGCCGCTGGCGGCGTCGATGGGCCTGTCCGAACTGTCCAAGGCACCGTTCAAGGCCAGCGAGCGCAACGCCAGGGCGACCCGCACCAAGGCGGTGCCGCTGCCGCCGATGGAAGTGAAGAAGGTGGAGACCACGCCCACGGGCGAGCGCCAGGTGCAGTTGCAGGTACCGGACAAGGCCGACCACACCGCCACCCTGCGCTGGCCGGTGCAGCCGCAGGGCGAGAACCCGGCGGCGGCCTTCGTGGTCGGGCAACGGGTGCATTTCGACCCCACCGAGGCCGGTGCCGGCTGGAACGTGAAGAGCGCGCAGGGCCAGACCCTGGCCTATGTGCCGACGGCCTATGCCGCCGGTGATGTGATGAGTGAAGCGCTGTAAAGCTGAACGACCGGTTTTGGCTTTGCCGCAGGCCGGGCGGATAATGGGCAATCCCCTTTGTCCCCCTGGCTCGCCATGTCCGTGCGTCCTGCCCCTCTGTTTGCCCCGCTGACCCCGCGCGCCCTGGTGCTGGCGGTACTGGCCATGGGTGCGGTGGTGCTGCTGTCCAACGTACTGGTGCAGTACCCGATCAACGACTGGCTGACCTGGGGCGCCTTCAGCTATCCGGTCGCGTTCCTGGTCAGCAACCTGATCAACCGTCGCTTCGGCCCGGGCCCGGCGCGCCGGGTGGCGTGGATCGGCTTCGCGGTGGCGGTGCTGCTGTCGATCTGGGTGGCCACCCCGCGCATCGCCATTGCCTCGTGCTCGGCCTTCATCGTGGCCCAGCTGCTGGACATCACCGTGTTCGACCGCCTGCGCCGCGGCAGCTGGTGGCGCGCACCGATGGTGGCCACCACCTGCAGCGCGACAGTGGACACCACCATTTTCTGGTCGATCGCGTTTGCCGGTTCCACCTTGCCGTGGGTGAGCTGGGCCGCTGGCGACCTGGCAGTGAAGCTGGCGATCGGCGTCTGCCTGCTGGCCCCGTTCCGCGCGTTGTTGTGGAAAATGGCGCCGCTGCGCGCGGCTGGCTGACCGCCATTGCCCTGGCAGGTGCCAACCTTGGTTGGCGCTTTGCATTCATGCCAACCAAGGTTGGCATCTACCAACTGTAGTCCTCCGCCATCCGGCACTCAGGCGAACGGCAGCTCTGCCGCTCTGCACGCCGCCGTAATCGCTGCACACGCCTCTTCAATCGCCGGCGTGGTCGGGGCCAGTCGCGGGCGGCGGTCCAGCGTGCAGGCCAGGCCCACGTCCAACAGCGTGGCGTGCGCACCATGCAGTGCCTGCGCGGTGGCATCGGGCAGGAAACCGGCGACCGCCAGCGCATCGATCAACGACGGCGTGTCGCGCGGCTGCAGCAGCGCCGGCACCTGCGCGCTGCGCGCGAGTACCCCGGTCTGCAGCAGGAATTCCAGGTCCACCACGCCACCGGCACCCTGCTTCAGGTCCAGCCGCGCGGCGTCGCTGCGGTCCAGTTCGGTGCGCATGCGGCCGCGCATCTTCAGCACGTCGGCATACAGCGTGGCCATGTCGCGCTCGCGCCCCAGCGTCTGTGCACGCACCTGTTCGAAGTCGGCCAGCAGGCTGGCATCGCCGGCCACGCCCCGCGCACGCACCAGCGCCTGGTGTTCCCAGGTCCACGCACGCTCGCGCTGGTACTCGGTGTAGCTGGCCAACGAAGACACCAGCGACCCCTTGCCGCCGTCGGGGCGCAGGCGCACATCGATGTCGTACAGGCGGCCGGCGGCGGTGACCGCACCGAGCAGCGCCATCACCTTCTGCGCGAGCCGCGCATACCAGCGCCCCGGCTCCAGCGGACGCGCACCGTCGCTGGCATCCACGCCGGCCGGGTGGTCATGCAGGAACACCAGGTCCAGGTCGGAACCGAAGCCCAGTTCGAGGCCACCGAGGCTGCCGTAGCCGATGATCGCGAAGCGGCCACCGGGAATCGCGCCGTGCGCGGCGCGCATGTCCGCCTCGGCCATCGCCAGCACGGTGACCACCACCGCCTGTGCCAGTTCGGCCAGTTGCCGCGTGCTGTCCACCGCGCCCTGGCGACCGTCCAGCGTGGCCATCGCCATGCGGAAACTGAGCGCCAGCCGCGTCTCGTTGAGCCAGCGCAGTGCCGATTCGGGATCTTCGACCGCCAGCACCTGCTGGCATTCGGCCAGCATGCCGGCGGCATCGGGCATCGGACCGGACACGCGCACATCCAGCAGTTCGTCCAGCAGCAGCGGATACGCAGCCAGGCGCTCGGCCAGCAGCGCGCTGCGCGCCAGCACGTCGACCAGACGCGCCAGCGCGCTGGGCTGTTCGTCCAGCAGCGCCAGATAGCTGGTCCGGCGCAGCACGGCCTGCAGCAGGCCAAGCACGCGCTTGAGCGCGGCGTCGGGTTGCGGCGAACGCGTGGCCGCATGCAGCAGCGCCGGCAGTACGCGATCCAGCCGTGCACGCGCGGCGTCGGACAAGGACTTCACGCCGGTGCCCTGGGCGAAATCGCGCAGCGACTGGTCGGCACCATTGGCGTCGAGGAAACCCGCCTCGGCCAGCAGCGGTGCGTTGCTGCCTTCGGGCAGGCTGCGCCAGTAGTTGGCCAGCGCGTCGGGCGCGGCCTGGCCCTTGCGCGGCGCCAGCAGCGCGGCGAATTCGGTACTGACCCGCTGCTGCTGCACAGCCAATGCCGCGCGCAGCACGTCCCAGTCCGGGTAGCCGAGGCCGACGGCGATGCGCGCGCGGTCCAGCGCGTCGCTGGGCAGCACGTGGGTCTGTGCGTCGCGCAGCATCTGCAGGCGGTTCTCCAGGCGGCGCAGGAACAGGTAGGCCTCGCGCAGCGCGCTGCCATCCTCGGGCGCGATCTGCCCGCCGGCCACCAGCGCGTCCAGCGCCACCAGCAGGCGGCGCTCGCGCAGCGCCGGCTCACGGCCACCGCGGATCAGCTGCAGCGCCTGGCACAGGAACTCGATTTCGCGGATGCCACCGGCGCCGCGCTTGATGTCTTCGTGCAGCTCGCGGCGCGCGACTTCGGCGGTGATTGCCGCCTTCATCTCACGCAGGCCGTCGAGCGCGGTGAAATCCAGGTAGCGGCGGTACACGAACGGGCGCAGGGTCTGCAGCCACGCCTCACCCGCCTGGATATCGCCGGCGACCGCGCGTGCCTTCAGCCACGCATAGCGTTCCCAGTCGCGGCCTTCGCGCTGGAAGTACTGGTCCATCGCCGCGAACGACAGCGCCACGCGACCGGCGCTGCCGAACGGGCGCAGGCGCAGGTCGACGCGGTGGCTGAAGCCATCGACGGTGGTTTCGTCCAGCAGCTTGGCCAGGCGCTGGCCGAGGCGGGCGAAATACTCTTCGGCGGCCAGCGCGCGCGGACCGTCGGATTCGCCGCCGTGCGGATAGGCGTAGACCAGATCGATGTCGGAACTGAAGTTGAGCTCGCCGCCGCCCAGCTTGCCGAGGCCGAACACCACCAGCTGCTGCGCGGCACCGTCGCCATCGCGGACCACGCCGTGGCGCTGTGCGAATTCCTGCTGCAGGGCATCCAGCGCCAGCCGCAGGCAATGCTCGGCCTGGGTGGTGGCGCCGGCCAGGGTCTGCGCCACGTCGTCCAGCCCGGCCAGGTCACGCCAGATCAGTCGCGTGGACATGGCGGTGCGCCAGCGCCGCAGCTGTGCGGGCCAGTCGCTGGGTTGCAGTGGGTCGAGTATCGGGGCCGGGATCGGCGGGCAGCCGGGCGCGGCCAGCTGCGCCAGCAGCGCCGGTTGCCGCACCAGGGTGTCCAGTGCGAAGTCGCTGGCTACCGCCAGCCGGGTCAGCAACGGCAGCCATTCCGTGGGGATGGGCCCGGGCAGGACCTGCGCCAGGCGCGCCAGGGCGCGGTCGACAAGGGGCTGCAGGGCGGCGGGCAGGTCTGCGGGAGCAAGAGTCATGGGCGGATTGTATCGACCCGGTCGGGACGCGACTGACCCGGTAGTGCCGGCCGCTGGCCGGCAGATCCGATGACCTGGTAGTGCCGGCCGCTGGCCGGCAGATCCGATGACCTGGTAGTGCCGGCCGCTGGCCGGCAGATCCGATGACCTGGTAGTGCCGGCCGCTGGCCGGCAG
>NZ_JCAFUS010000018.1:0-63058 GCF_059371555.1 Stenotrophomonas sp. YJH_SMC_10
CGAGGAGTAATCCTTGAACTCGCCACCGAAGCGCTCGGCACCGATCTTGGTCAGTGCGGCGGTCAGCGTGGTCTTGCCGTGGTCGACGTGACCGATGGTGCCGACGTTGACGTGCGGCTTGGTGCGCTCGAACTTACCCTTGGCCATGGCTGCTTATCTCGAATTCGTCTGAGAGGTGATGCTTAAGATGGTGCTCACGAAAGGAATCGAACCTTCGACCTCTTCCTTACCAAGGAAGTGCTCTACCGACTGAGCTACGTGAGCCGAGTTTTGCATTATGACATGAACTCGATACTATTCAAAGTTCATTCAATGGAGCGGGAGACGGGAATCGAACCCGCACCATCAGCTTGGAAGGCTGAGGTTCTACCATTGAACTACTCCCGCGCCGGGAATGTCACAACGTGAAACTGGTGGAGGGAGGTGGATTCGAACCACCGAAGGCGTAAGCCAGCAGATTTACAGTCTGCCCCCGTTGGCCGCTTGGGTATCCCTCCTTACCACCCCGTCCCGTTGCCGCCGAAGCGTTGCGGTGTGTGGTGGTGAGCCGCTTATTCTGCTGATGGGACGAGGGGCTGTCAACGCTTTTTTCCATCTTTTTCACACGTCGTCGCAAACCCATTGATACGCAAGGTTATTGCCCGGGAGCCGGCAGTGCCTCGCTGGCGAAAATTGCGACATGGGGAACGCCGTCGGCGCCGATCCAGCCCCGATACATGCCCTGGGTGTTGAACGGCGCGGCCATTTTTCCATCGGCGCCGAGCACGATCGCGCCGCCGTCGCCGCCCAACTGCGGAATCGCCTGGTTGATGACGCCCTTGCCGGCCTGCTCCGGCGTCTGCCCCTGGTAGCGCATGCGCGCGCAGATCTCGTGCGCGGCCGCGGTGCGGATGTAGTACTCGCCCCAGCCGGTGCCCGACACCGCACAGCGCGCGTCGGCCCAGGTACCGGCGCCGATGATCGGCGAGTCACCCACGCGACCGTAGCGCTTGTTGGTCATGCCGCCGGTGGACGTGCCGGCGGCCAGGTGCCCCTGCGCGTCCAGCGCGACCGCGCCCACGGTGCCGAAGTGCCTTGCGGTCTCCAGGTCGGCATGGGCCTGGCCGCTGGCCTCTTCCTTCAGTGCGCGCTGCAGCTGCTGCCAGCGCTTCTCCGTGCGGAAGTAGGAGGGATCCACCAGGGCAATGCCCTGCTCGGCCGCGAAGGTTTCGGCGCCCTGCCCGACCATCATCACGTGCCTGGACTTCTGCATCACGGTCTGTGCCAGCAGGATCGGGTTGCGCACCCGCTGCACGCCGGCCACCGCGCCTGCGGCCTGGGTGGCGCCGTCCATCACGGCGGCGTCCAGCTCGTTGTGGCCGTCATGGGTGAAGACCGCGCCCTTGCCGGCGTTGAAGGTCGGATCGTCCTCCAGCACGGTGATTGCCGCAGTGACCGCGGCCAGCGCCGGGCGACCGGCCGCCAGTTCGGCATGCCCCTTCAGCAGCGCAGCGCGCAACGCATCACGCGCAGCCTTCTCTTCGGCCGGCGACAGGTCCCTGCGCTCGACGCCGGCGCCGCCGTGGATGACCAGCAGCGGCGAGACCGCTGGGGCGGCCTGGGCCAGCAACGGCAGGGACAGCAGCGCACACAGGGCCAGACGCAGTTTCATCGGGTACATCTCCAGCAGGACGAGGGAATGGATTGCAGGGTAGCGCCGGCCGCTGGCCGGCACGGGGCGCATCGGGGAAGGTGTGTTGCCGGCCAGCGGCCGGCCCTACCGAAGCGTGAACTCAATCTCGCCGTCGCTGATGTCGGCCACGGCCTGGTAATCGGCATCGGCCTGGACGTCGTCCAGCCGCATGCGGCTGCCACTGGCGACCACCGTTACCGGCACGGCATGGAAGCGCAGGGGTTCGCCCTCGACCAGACGATCGGCACCGCGGCCGGGGCTGACCACCCAGACCCGGCCCTGGCCGTCGGCGCTGTAGACCTGTGCCTGGCCATCGGGCTCCACGCACAGGGCGGTGTCCTCGTCGACGCCGATGCCGACGATGCCGGGGTCGCCGCTCTCCAGCGCGGCACGGGCCACGAACACGATGAGGCGTCCGAGCCGGTCGCGTTTGTCGAAATGGGTGTCGGTGACCACGCGCTGCAGGTAGGGCATCTGCAGGAAGCCGCTGTCGAGGGTCACCGCGCGGCCCATCGGGTCGGCCAGGGCGCCGGCGGAGGTGATGCTGCCGCCGTCCATCGCGCCGTAGGCATAGCCCCCCAGGATGGCGAGCCCGGCGCTGGTACCGGCGATCGGCTTGCCGGCGCGCACATGCGCGTTGAGCGCGCGGTTGAGCGCGGTGCCCTTCCAGAAGCGGATGTAGCGCGACTGGTCGCCGCCGGCAATGAAGATCGCATCGGCTGCAGCCACCACCCGCAGCACCGCCGGATCGTCGGCGCCGCGACGGCTGTCGAAGACCAGGGTCTGCACGGCGGTGGTGCCGCCGATCTGGTGATAGAGACGGTCCTGCAGCTCGTCCTTGCCGGAGGCCCGCAGGATCAGCACGCGGCCATGGCCGGCCTGCTTCAGCCACCACTGGAAGGCCTCGGGCACCCATTCGCCACCGCCCATCAGCATCATCGCCGGTACGCGCGGACCGGGTCTCGGCGCCTCCAGGTCACCCACTTCGTAGTAGGCGAAGCCCGGTCCCTGCAGGTCCTGGGCAGGGCTCGCGGACGGCCAGGCCAGGACCAGCGACAGCAGCCAGAGGAAGGCACCGCGCCGGAGACTGCAGAGGGGTCGCATCTTGATCTCCCTGAACAAAATCGACTTGCAAGCGTTTTCACTCTTTGCCAGATAGACACCCGGTAGTCAAGGACATGAAAAAGGCGTTAAATGCGCGCGCCCATTCCAGAAATATGAATGGGGGACAGGGCCCCTCCTCTGCGGGCCGGCATCATTTTTGAGAATTCCTCATGCGTAGACAGGCGATGGCGTGGTCGATCCAGCTGGCGTTGATGGGCGTGGCTGCTTCCGCGGCGGCCCAGGCACCGGCTTCCTCTTCGGTTCAACAACTGGACGCGGTGCAGGTCACCGGCTCGCGCATTCCGCGCGCCCAGGTGGAAGGCCCGGCCCCGATCACGGTGATCAACGCCGAGCAGATCCGCTCCAGCGGTTTCACCAGCGTGCCGGACGTGCTGCGTGCAATGACCCAGAACGGCGGTGAGACGCAGAGCCCGCAGTCCTCCAGTGGCGCCGACTTCTCGCCGGGCGCGCAGCAGGTGGACCTGCGCGGCCTGGGCCCGAACCATACGCTGGTGCTGGTCAATGGCCGCCGCATCGCCGACTTCCCGATGCCGTTCAAGGGCCGCAGCAACTTCACCGATGTCTCCAACATCCCGCTGGGAATGATCGAGCGCATCGAAGTGCTGACCGGCAGCGCGTCGGCCATCTACGGTTCGGACGCGATCGCCGGCGTGGTCAACTTCATCCTGAAGAAAAAGGCCGACGGCACCACCATCGACATGCGCATGGGCACCACCACCGAAGGCGGCGGTGAGTCGTTCGACATGAGCCTGGCCAGCGGTTTCAGCCGTGGCAATTTCAACGCCGTCTACAGCGTCGAACTGCAGTCGCAGACCCCGCTGTGGGCCTATGAGCGTGACATCCAGGACTCGACCCAGGATGGCCCCACCGAGGGCTCGCGCATCGCGCGCCGTGCCTACCTGCGCACCGACTACAACGATGACTACCTGGACCCGGGCGCGGCCACCTGCGAAGCGCTGTCCGGCCAGAACCAGGGCAGCACCTATCGCGCCTATCGCCCGAGGTACGGCTACTACTGTGGCAGTGACAGCTCGATCGGCTATGGCACCATCCTCAGCAAGCGCCGCGGTGCCAACGGCTACGCGTCGCTGAGGTACGACTTCGACAATGGCCAGCAGTGGTTCGCCGACGTGCAGCTGGGCTACCACACGATGTCGCTGATGCGCGACGTCACCAAGTGGGGCCGCATGGACGCCAACGGCGACGAGTCGGGGTATTTCAACAACGAAGCGACCGGCGAGATCGAGTTCTGGCAGCGCCAGTTCTCGCCCGAGGAAATGGGTGGCCTGCGCAATGCCATGGTGCGCAGCACGCAGAAGACCTTCAGCGTGACCACCGGCTTCAAGGGCAACCTGGCCGGCAACTGGGATTACGAAGCGGCATTGAGCCATTCGCAGTACCAGTCGCGGATCAGCTGGGCACAGATCATTGCCGCCAAGGCCAATGACCTGTTCCTCGGCCCGCAGCTGGGCGTGGATGACGACGGTTTCCCGATCTACAACGCCGACCCGTCGCGCCTGTACCGGCCACTGACCCGCGCCGAGTACGACGCGATCGCCGCGCGTACCACCTACACCCCGAAGTCGCGCACGGAGACCGCCGCCTTCACCCTGACCAATTCGGCCCTGTTCGCCCTGCCCGGTGGCGACGCCGGGTTTGCCGCGACCGTGGAAGTGGGCCAGCAGGCCTACTCGCTGAATCCCGATCCGCTGGCGACCGAGTACTACTACTACAGCTGGAAGGATTCGGACGGCAACGGTTCGCGCAACCGCTGGGCGACCGCTGCGGAGCTGCGCATGCCGCTGCACGAGACCGTCAACCTGAGCGTGGCCGGCCGCTACGACCAGTACCGCTATTCCGGTCACACCATCGGCAAGGCCACCTGGAGCGGCGGCCTGGAATGGCGCCCGATCGACACGCTGCTGGTGCGCGGTTCGTATGGCACCGCGTTCCGTGCGCCTGACCTGCACTATGTATTCGCCGGCCCGGGCAACGACGAGACCAGCGCCGAAGACCTGTACAGCTGCCGCGCCGACGGTGCCAGCGACTGTGCCGACTACGAGCGCAACCTGATCCGCAGCCGCACCGGCAACCGCCAGCTCAACCCGGAAACCAGCACCTCGTGGAGCGCCGGCGTGGTCTGGTCGCCGGCAATCGGCCTGGACCTGTCGGTGGACTGGTTCGACATCGACATGCGCAACCAGGTGCAGGACATGGATGTGCGCACGATCCTGGCCAACGAAGCGAACTGCCGCCTGGGCAGCGCCGACGTCACCTCGCCGACCTGCGTGGACGCGCTGGCCCGCATCACCCGCAGCAACGACGGGCGCCTGTATGGCGTGCGCGTGGAGCCGATCAACGTCGCCCGCGAGTCCACCTCCGGCATCGACGTCGGCCTGCGCTACCGCTTGCAGACAGGGATCGGCGATTTCATCTTCAACGGCACCCACACCTGGGTGAAGAAGCATGACTTCCAGCGCTACCCGGGCGACCGCAGCGAAGACCAGTTCGCAGTCAACAGCGGCTTCGACATCCCACGCACCAAGACCGGCCTGAGCGTGACCTGGGAAAAGGATGCGTGGTCGGCGACGGTGTACGGTTCGCGCCTGGGCAAGCTGCCGACCTCGGACAGCTACGATCAGGTGTTCGACTGGGACAGCGGTGACAGCCCGTACGTGAAGGCAACCTACCGCTACAACGCATCGCTGCAGTACCGCGTCGACGACCATTCGCGCCTGTCGCTGTCGGTGGTCAATGTGTTCAACAAGATGCCGCCGAAGGACCGTACCTACACTGCATACCCGTACTACGACGTGTCCTGGTTCGACAGCGTGGGGCGCACGATCAACCTGCAGTACACCCACAAGTTCGGTGGCAGCGCTCTGTAAGCGCCCGGCCAGCGCAGACACAGAAGACCCCCGCTCCGGCGGGGGTTCTTTTTTTCCGCCACCTGAACGGCACCTGCGCGTGTGCTTCAGCCCTGCCCGGCCGCAGGGGATTTTAGGAAACGGCTGATTCCGCGCCTTCCGCGCCGCTCCCTAGCATCGTTGCATGTTCCGCTTTCCCCGCCCTTCGCTGCAGCAGACCGTGCCATCGGCCACCGCGTCGGTGCTGTTGCGCTGCCTGACCGTGTGCGTCTTCCTCTGCCTGGCTGCGGCGGCCGGCTTCTACCTGCTCACGGCGTTCACCGAGGACATCTCGACCCATCGCCGCGAGATGAATGCCGCCGCCTACAAGGCCCAGATCTATTTCGACCAGCGCGAAGCCCTGCTGCGGTACCTGGGCGATTCGGTGCTGGCCGGCCGCCCGGATGCGCCCACTGCGGACAGCGAAGGCATGCGCCAGGTGGCGCTGGATGGCCCCGGCGGCCAGCCGGGCCAGCGACTGTTGTTGTCGGCACGCGCCGAGCACACGCTGCAGGCGCTGCAGACGCACCTGCTGCTGGTCGATGCGCGAGGTGCACATTGGCTGGCCGGCGACGCGGTCGACGTCGACCTGGCGCGCCTGCCATCGCTGCGTGCACTGCAGGCGCGCAACGGCAGCCTGGAGGGCGCGGACCCGGTGTACTGGCTGCGCCCGGGTGAGCGTGGCGTTGCACTGGCAAAGCCGGTGCAGGCCGGTCCGCAGCCGGCGCAGTGGCTGGTACTGCTGCTTGATGACGATGCAGCGGCGGGGATGATCGATGGCCAGGGCATCGGCGGTTACGCGCTGCTGGACCGTGCTGGACAGCCCGCACTGTCCAGCCAGGCGCCGCGGCTGGACCGCGCGGGCTGGACGACCCTTCAACAGCGCCAGAACGACAGCTTCGGCACGTTGTGGAGCGGCGGACTGCCGCGTGGCGTAGCGCTGGTCAAGGGCGTCGGCAGCGATGGCTGGCGGCTGGTCTACCACCTGCCGCCGCCACTGCTGCTGGGTGACCTGGCCGCGCCTCTGCTGGTCTGCCTCCTGTTGCTGCTGCTGGCCGGCGTCGCGCTGCACCTGCTGCAGCATCGCGTGGACCGCCAGTTGATCCAGCCGGCCCTGCAGCAGCACCGCCGGTTGCTGGAGAACCTGGATTTCAGTTCGACGGTGATCGACATGGCACCGGTCGGCATCTGCGTCCTGCGCCGCGACGACCGCGCGCTGCTGCTGTCCAACCAGCTGCTGCGCGACTGGCTGGGCGAAGAAGGCGAGCACAGCGACTGGCAGGCTCCGTGGCGCGGGCACGCCGGCGAACGCGGGCGTGGGCTGGAGTTCACCACCCGCGACGGGCGCCAGCTGCAGGTGCTGCACGCGGCCTGCCGCTACCAGGGCGACGACGTGCTGCTGTGCGTCTTCCATGATATTTCCCGGCACCGCCAGGCCCAGGCCGCGTTGTCGTCGGCGCGCCAGGCCGCCGATGCGGCCAACCAGGCCAAGAGCGCGTTCCTAGCCACCATGAGCCATGAGATCCGCACCCCGCTGTACGGCGTGCTGGGCACGCTGGAACTGCTGGGGCATACCGAACTGGATGCCCGGCAGTCGCAGTACCTGCGCACCATCGAGAGCTCTTCATCGGTCCTGCTGCAGTTGATCAGCGACGTGCTGGATGTTTCCAAGATCGAATCAGGACAGCTCAGCCTGGAACCGGCGGCGTTCTCGCCGCGCGAACTGACCGAGAGCGTGCTGCGCAGCTTCGCCGCGTCGGCCACCTGCAAGGGCCTGCAGGTCCTGGTCTGCACCGATCCGCGCCTGCCGACGCGGGTGCTCGGTGATGCCGACCGCATCCGCCAGGTGCTGGCCAACCTGCTCAGCAACGCGATCAAGTTCACCGAGCATGGCCGGGTGGTACTGCGCGTGCGCCAGGTCCAGCGCGAAGGCGATTCGAGCGTGCTGGCCTGGCAGGTCACCGACACCGGCGTCGGCATCCCCGCTGAGGAGCAGGCACGCCTGTTCGAACCGTTCCGGCAGGTGCGCGGTGCGGCCAGCGCGCAGGGCACCGGGCTGGGCCTGTCCATCAGCGACCGCCTGGTGCGCCTGATGAGCGGCGAACTGCAGGTGGTGAGCGAGCCGGGCCTGGGCAGCAGCTTCAGCGTCCGCCTGCCGCTGCCGGTCCTGGCCGCCGCCGAAGACGGCCCCGCGCTGCTGCCGGAGCCGCCGATCCTGGTGCGCGGCCGCAACCGCGAGCTGGTCGACAGTGCCTGTGGATGGCTTCGTCGCTGGGGCGCCAACGCACAGCCCCTGCAGGGCGACCCGGCGTTGCTGGACCATGATGGCGCGATCCTGCTCGATGGCGAAGCCGGGATGCCGCTGGCGTGGACAGGACCGCGCGTGGTGGCGTCGATCGAGGGCGGTGACCAGCCGATCGTCGCGGCCGATGGCAGCCTGGTGGTGACCCTGCACGGCATGGCCGCGATCGGCAATGCGCTGGCCAACGTGCAGCGGCAACGTGCGGCGCAGCCGGAGCCCGCCCGCCTGGCGCCACCGATGCCGCTGGGCCTGCGCGTGCTGGCCGTCGAGGACAATCCGATCAACCGGGTGATCCTGGCCGAGCAGCTGCGCACCCTGGGCTGCGAGGTGGAGCTGGCCCAGGACGGCGTGGAAGCCCTGCAGCGGTGCCGCGATCAGTGCTTCGACCTCGTGGTGACCGACATCAACATGCCGCGCATGGACGGCCACGCACTGGCCCGCCAGCTGCGCGATGACGGCAGCCTGGTGCCGGTGATCGGCGCCACCGCCAATGCCACCGCCGAGGAACGCGAGCGCTGCCTGGCCAGTGGCATGCAGGGCTACCTGAGCAAACCCATCGACATCGCCCGCCTGCGCAAGGCACTCACCGCCCTGCGCCAAGGAGACCCCGCATGACCCAGCGTGTCCTGATCCTGGAAGACCAGGCCTTCCAGCGTGGCTTCCTGGCCAACCTGTTCGGCAGCCGCGCCGACGTCCAGGTCGATGCCTGCGAAGACGTCGAGGCGGCCATCGCGCTGTGTGCGTGCCAGCCCTACGACCTGGTGGTCAGTGACCTGCTGATGCCCGGGCAGGACGGCATCCAGTTCATCCAGGCCCTGGCGGCCCAGCCGCGTCCGCCGCGCCTTGCGGTGGTCAGTGCGGCGCCGCGGCGGATGATGACCTCGGCACGGCTCATGGCCGAATCGCTGGGGCTGGATGTGATCGGCCTGCTGCCCAAGCCGGTGGCGGCGGCCGACGTGGACGCCCTGTTCGAGGCCCTGGCGCAGGCGCGTCCGGCCGCCGGCGAGGTTCCCGCGCGCGCACCGGCAGCGCCCGAACCGGACGCATCCCAACTGCGCCAGGCCATGGCCGACGGCAGCCTGACGGCCTGGTTCCAGCCGAAGAAATCGCTGCAGTCCGGACGGGTGGTGGCGGCCGAAGCCCTGGTGCGCTGGCGCCATCCGCAGCTGGGCACGCTGGCCGCTGGCAGCTTCCTGCCGGCGATCTGCCGCCACGGGCTGGAGGGCGAGCTGCTGCGGATGATGCTCAAGGCCAGCATCAGCGCACAGGCACGCTGGCGCAAACAGGGCTTCCGGGTACCGGTATCGATCAACCTGCCGCCTCATCTGCTGGAACAGTCGGACCTGCCCGATGAACTGCTGGCGCTGACCCTGGCCCACGGCGGCAGCCCCGGTGAGTTGTGCTTCGAGCTGATGGAGAACAGCACCACGCGGCACGTCAGTGATTTCTATGCCGGGGCCTGCCGGCTGCGCATGAAAGGCTTCGGCCTGGCCCAGGATGATTTCGGGCAGGGCCTGAGCTCGGTCCACAATCTGGTCAATACCCCCTTCACCGAGGTCAAGATCGACCGCGCGCTGGTCAGCGGCTGCGCCCGTGATCCTGCCCTGCACCTGACCCTGTCGACGGTGATCGCACTGGCCAACCAACTGGGCCTGACCATCGTGGCCGAAGGCGTGGAAAGTGATGCGGACCTGGCCGCACTGCGTCAGCTCGGATGCAGCCAGGTGCAGGGCTTCCTGATCTCGCAGGCGCTGCCGTCGGACGAGTTCACCCGCCTGCTGGACGAGGAAGCGCCCTGTGGATGACCGCCTGCGGGCCGCGCTGCGCTGACGCCGGCTCCGCGGCGGCTTCACGAAACCATCAAGCGGCATTGATGATCCTGTCTGCGCTGCGGCGGGGGGACCTGTGCCGCTGCTGCTACCGGTGCCGCTGTGCGCCCCCTGCTCCGAGACCTGCCATGCCGGCCGAGGCCGCTCCCGTCCGCCGACTCGCCCGCCGCTCGCTGCGCGTCCATGCCGTGCTGATCGGCGTGGTGGCACTGGCGACCCTGCAGGCCGGACTGCTGCTGTCGGCCGGTTCGCAGCTGCTGAACGAAGAGCGCAGCAAGATCGAGTTCCACTTCCGCCGCCTGGACGGCACGCTGCGCGAGCAGGAGCGCTTCCTGCGCCAATGGCGGCTGCATGACGTCGGCATGCAGGGGCCACCGCTTGCCGATGCCAGCGGCGAACTGCAACACGGCCCGCTGTTCGCGCACTTTGCGATGGTCGGAAGCGAGGGCGCCAGCCCTTCGCCGCCGTCCGAACTGGGCAACCGTTTCCTGCGCTTCTATGGCACGTTCTGGTCGGCCTCGCGCTACCCACCGCCGCAATGCCTGCTGGTCAACGGCCAGGGCACGCGCGGGTTGCTGGCACCGGTGCAGGTCGGCCGTCATGACGCCGGCCAGAACAGCCCGCATCACCTGCGCCCGGCGATCGCCGACATCCACCGGGCGCTGGCCACGCGGCCCGCGCTGCGGCGTGGCGGCATCGCCTGGGTGAGCGTGCCGTGGCGCGACCGCCAGACCCGCCTGCTGGCCATCGCGCACGCCCCACAGGATGCGCGGCTGTGGGGGGAGGATGGCCGGGATTCACAGGCCGCGCTGGCGTGCCTGCTGGATCCGGCGCGTGTTGATGACTACCGCCAGGTGCTGGGTGTCCCGGTGTTCCAGCGGCTGTCGCTGTTCGATCCTGAGGGCCAGCGCCTGCTGGGCGATGCCGCAGACGCCAGCGACACCGGCACCGCCACGCGGGCCGGCCTGGACGGCCTGCAGTTCCGCATGCGCAGCGAGCGCGGCTGGCAGGCGGTCTACCACGTCAGCTGGCGCCAGGTATTCCAGCACCCGCAAGGGCCGTTGCTCGGCGCGACGGTGGCGGCCCTGCTGCTGGCGCTGGGTGGCACGCTGCTGCTGCGCGCGTACCGGCGTTCGGTCATCGAGCCGCTGCGCAGCCACCACGCGCGCCTGCTGGAAAGCGAGGCCTTCAGCCGCACCATCCTGGACAACGCACCGATCGGGCTGTGCCTGCTGCGGCGCGACGATGGCACGGTATTGCTGGACAACGCCCTCGCCCGCCGCTGGCTGGGCGAGGACCATCACGCAGGCGGCTGGCATGGCCCCTGGCGGCAAAGCGTGCTGGCCGCTGGCGGCACCACCCTCGGCGACGGACTGGCCTACACCACGCCTGAAGATCGCCACCTGCTGGTGACGGCGACACCGGCGCGCTATCGCGGCGAGCCGGCGGTGTTGTGCCTGTTCATCGATCTCAGCAGCCAGCACGAGGCCGAACAGGTACTGCAGCAGGCGCGTCGCGCTGCCGACCAGGCCAACCGCGCCAAGAGCCAGTTCCTGGCCACCATGAGCCACGAGATCCGCACGCCGCTGTACGGCGTGCTCGGTACGCTCGAACTGCTGGGGCTCACGCCGCTGGATGCGCGGCAGCAGGAGTACCTCGCCACGATCCAGCGTTCGTCCTCGACCCTGATGCAGTTGATCAGCGACATCCTCGATGTCAGCAAGGCCGAGGCCGGACAACTGAGCCTGGAGCCCAGCCCGTTCGATCCGGTCCGGCTGACCGAAGATGCACTCGACTCGTACGCCGCCGCGGCCGCCAGCAAGGGGCTGCAGTTCTACGCCTGCATCGATGCCGACGTGCCCTCCAGGGTATGCGGTGACGCCGCACGGATCCGCCAGGTGCTCAACAACCTGATCAGCAACGCGCTGAAGTTCACCGACAGCGGGCGCGTGGTGGTGCGCGTGTCGGCACGCTGGCAGGCACAGCGCTGCTGGCTGCAGTGGCAGGTGGCCGATACCGGCATCGGCATTGCCAGTGAACACCAGGCGCATCTGTTCGAGCCCTTCTTCCAGGCCAACCCGGGCACCGACGCGATGCGCGGCACCGGCCTGGGCCTGGCCATCTGTGCGCACCTTGTGGCGTTGATGGAAGGCCAGCTGCGCGTGGTCAGCGAGAGTGGCCTGGGCAGCAGTTTCAGCGTCGAACTGCCGCTGTCCCCGGCGCCGGCGGATCCGCAGCAATGCCCGGCACCGCAGTTGCCGGCGGGGTTGCAGGTGCAGGTGCGCGGCAATGTGCGCGAGCTGGTGCAGTCGCTGTGCGAGCGCCTGCAGCAGCGCGGCGCGCACGCCGGCGCGTACCGGGAAGACAGCGCCACGGGCCTGCCAGCGGCTGCGGTACTGCTTGACCTGGTCCTGGACGGCCCGCGGCCACACTGGGCCGGTGGCGCGCGCGTTGTCGCCTGCCGCGACGGCGGCGTGCGGCCCCGGCTGATCGATGGCTTCTGGCAGGTGGGACTGCATCGGTTCGATGCGATCGTGATGGCGTTGGCCGCCGCCGCAGGCCAGCCCCTGGCGGCCAGTGCCAACGGACGCCTGCCCCTGCCGCGGCGCTTCGGCCTGCAGGTGCTGGTGGCCGAGGACAATCCGATCAACCAGGCCATCCTGCGCGACCAGCTGGAGCAGCTGGGCTGCCGCGCCGTGGTCGCCAGCGATGGGAATGAAGCGCTGGGCTACTGGCAGCAGGGTGCGTTCGCGCTGGTGCTGACCGACCTGAACATGCCCGGCATGGATGGGTACGGCCTGGCCCGTGCCCTGCGCGCGCGCGGTGCCCGCGTACCGATCCACGGCGCCACCGCCAACGCCGACCCGGCCGAGCGACAACGCTGCCAGGAGTCAGGCATGCAGGGCGTACTGGTCAAGCCGATCACGCTGGAAGCCCTGCAGCGCCTGCTGACCCGGATCAGCCAGGGCGACGCAGGCGTCCAGGCGCTGCCGGAGAGCCCGGACTCCGCCGATGCGCGCGATGATGATGATGCGCCACTGCAGGTTCCGGACAGGATGCAGGCGCTGTTCGTGCAGACCATGCGGGGCGACCTGGACAGCCTGCGCCAGGCGATCGCCGCCGCCGACCCCGCACGCGTGGTGCAGGTACTGCATCGCATCCGCGGCGCACTGGTGATCGTCGGCGCGCCAGCCCTGGTGGACCGCGGCCTGCAGATCGAACATGCCCTGGCGGGCGGCGCTGACCTGGCGACCCAGGCGGCCCCGCTTGCCGGCTTCCAGCGGCGCCTCGAACAACTGCTGCACCCCCTGCTTGACCCCGCATCCCCCTCCCTTCCCGACGACCCGGCCCTGCCATGACCACACGGATCCTCATCGCCGACGACCACCCGATCGTGCTTGCCGGCATCCGCGACGTGCTGGCTGGGGAACTGGACCTGGAGGTCGTGGGCGAAGCGGCCGACCCGGCGACGCTGATCGAGCTGATGACCCGGACCCGGCCACAGGCGGTGATCACCGACTACAGCATGCCCGGGGGTGATCGCTTCGGGGACGGCATCAAGCTGATCTCGTTCCTGCGCCGCAGCTTTCCGGAGACACGCCTGCTGGTGCTGACGATGGTATCCAACCCGTCGCTGGTGGCGGCGATGTATGCCGCAGGCGCCGGCGGCGTGGTGCTCAAGAGCCATGGACTGGGCAGCCTGGTACAGGCCCTGCGCGTGGTGCTGGCCGACCGGGTCTACCGGCCCCCGGGCCTGCTGCCGGTAGACGCGGGTGAACCGGCCGATGCCGAGGCCGTGCGTGCGCGCCTGTCACCGCGCGAGCTGGAAGTGATCCGCCTGTTCACCGGCGGCATGAGCGTGGGCGAGATCGCACGACAGCTGCAACGCAGTGCCAAGACGGTCAGCACGCAGAAGATCAGCGCGATGCGCAAGCTCGGCGTGGACAGCGACCAGGCGCTGATCGAGTACTGCCTGCAGGCCTCGTTGTTCGCCTGAGACCGACTCCGGGCTGAATCGCGCGGGTGATGTACGCGGGCCACAGTGGCTTTAGGAAACGCCTGATTCCATAGGACGGCGCCGATTTCTAGGCTGGATGCATCCCGCCATGGTGCGCGTGCCAGCAGCACTGCGTCGCCGTGGGGGACGGAAGCCCGATGGCGCCTGCAGCCGCCATCGCATGTGGCTTCCGCAGCGACGCGGCCCTGCCGCGCCAGTTCGCGCAGCCGTGCTGCGCCCTGCCACAGGAAGTCCAACAGCATGTACGCCTCCCCTACACGGCGCCGCCGTGCGTCCGGGCGCGCGCGCCGCGCGCCTGCCCCGCTCCTTCCCACCCTGCTGGCGACCGCCCTGTGGGCGGCACTGCCGGTCCACGCCGCCGATCTGACCGGCCCACTGCAGGTCAGCGACGGCAACACCCTGCAACTCGGTGCGGACGATGTCCTCACCCATGCCGCCGGCAGCTTTGCGCTGACCGTCACCGGTGCGGGCAGCCAGGCGGTGATCGACGGCAGCCGTATCAACGTGACCGGCAGTGGCAGCGCCGTGTCCGCCAGCAATGGGGGACAGGTGCAGCTGCGCAACGCGACGCTGTCGATCGCGCCGGCCACCGGTACGGGCTTCTATGCGCTGTACGCCAATGGCGCTGGCAGTGTGATCGACGCACGCGACGTCGACATCGACGCCACCCGCAACGGCAGCGGATTCGGCAGCGTGCAGGCCTACAACGGTGGCGTGATCCACTATGCCGGGGGCCGTCTTTCAATGACCGGGACCGGTGGCACGCTGGCCGGTGCGTCCGGCAAGGGCAGCGAACTGCACCTGGCCGATCTGCAGATGAGCGCCGACGGCGGTGCCCGCCTGCGCGCCGACAGCGCCGGCCTGCTGACGATCCGCAACAGCCGCATCACCCTCGCCCCCGGTGGCATCCTTGCCGGCGTGGCGGCCGACGGCGTGGGCAGCCGCGCCGAGCTGTACGACACCTACCTGCAGGGCGGCTGGTTCGATATCGACAGCGGCGGCAGCCTGCTGCTGGAGAACGTGGAAGCCCATTCGGTGGGCGGCAGCATGCGACTGCTCGGCAGCACCCTCAGCAAGACCTATTCCAGCGCGGTGATCAACGGCGGCAGCTTCTTCACCGTCGGCGGCTATGGCGTGAACATCAACAGCTGGGGCGAACTGACCGCCCGCGACGCGACCTTCGATGTACGCGAAGGATATTCCGGCTTCTGGCTGGCCAGCGATGCGTCGCGCCTGCAGCTGACCGACAGCAGCGTCGACACCTGGACCGACAGCTACGGCCATGGCGTGGAGATCTACGGCGGCACCGCCACGGTGCAGGGCGGCCGGATCACCACGCACGGCGATGCGACCTATGGTGTTCGCGTGACCGGCTCCACCGGCAGCTCCGCCAGCCGCATCGAAGCCACCGGCAACGTGATCGATGTGCGCGGCGACGGCGGCGGCGGCGTGTTCATCGGGGGCTCCACCGCCACCGCGCTGCTCGACAGCGTCGCGATCCGCGGCGACGGCGAGAACGTGTTCGGCATCGTGCACATGAACACCGCACGGCTGACCCAGGCCGATCGCCTGGACATCCGCATGACCGGCAGCAACAGCGGCGGCTATCGTTCGTACCTGACCGCGTTCGGCCCTTACTGGAACCGCGCCACCTTCAACGACAGCCATATCGAGACCGCCAGCGGCGCCGCGTTCTGGCTGCAGGGCAGCAATCATGCGTTGACCGTCAAGGGCAGCGAGGTGACCGCCGGCGATGGCGACGGCCGGCTGCTGCGGATCAGCGACACGGTGTTCACCGACGGCAGCAGCGTGGCGACCAGCCGCATCGACTTCAACGCCGACGCCAGCACGCTGCGCGGCGACGTGGTGGTCGACAGCGCAACCGCCGACGTCCACCTGCTGCTGGGCAACGGCACGCTCTTCAGCGGTGCCCTGCGCAGCGATTCCGGCTACCAGGTCGCGCAGCTGTCGCTGGATGGCAGCAGCCAATGGAACGTGCGTGCCAGTTCCAGCGTCGGCGCCCTCGATCACGCCGGCACCATCGCCTTCGATGCGCCGACGGCCGGCGACTTCAAGACCGTCACTGTCAGCGGCGACTACGTGGGCAACGGTGGCCAGTGGATCTTCAACCGCGCACTGGGTGACGACACCTCGCTCGGCGACCAACTAGTGATCAACGGCAACAGCAGCGGCACTGCCAACGTGAGCGTGCGCAACGCCGGCGGCGCCGGAGCACTGACCCAGGAGGGCATCCGCCTGATCACCGTGGCTGGCCAGTCGGATGCACAGTTCAGCCTGCAGGGCCGCGCGGTTGCCGGTGCCTACGACTACTTCCTGTTCAAGGGCGGCGTGTCGACCCCGGATGACGGCAACTGGTACCTGCGTTCGGAATACGTGCCGCCGGTCGATCCGCCGGAGCCGCCGGTTGATCCGCCGCAGCCACCCGATCCCCCGGTCGATCCGCCGTCGCCGCCGGAACCGCCGATCGATCCGCCACTGCCGCCGGAACCGCCGGTCGATCCGCCGCTGCCACCGGAACCGCCGATCGATCCGCCGCGCCCGCAGGTGGAACGCCCGGAACCGGCGGCCTACCTGGCCAACCGCAACGCCGCGCTGGGCATGTTCCGGCACAGCCTGCACGACCGCGCCGGTGATCCCGCCGCCGAGGCCGGCGCAAGCAGCGATGCCGTGGCCTGGATGCACTTGCGCAGCGCGCAGCCGGACAGCCACGACCGCAACCGCCAGGTGCACGTCGATGGGCAGATCAGCAGTGTGCTGGTCGGCGTCGGACGCCGCTTCGAAGTGGGCGGTACCGGCGAACTGCAGGCAGGTGCGATGCTTGGCCACGGCCGCGCCCGCAATGACAGCCGCTCGCAGCTGACCGGCTACACCGCACGCGGCGTGGTCACCGGCACCAGCGTCGGTGCCTATGCCACCTGGCTGCAGGATGCGCAGATGCGCGGTGGCGCCTATGTGGATGGCTGGCTGCAGTACGGCCGCTTCCGCAACAGCGTGCAGGGCGATGGCTTGCAGAAGGAGCGCTATGACGCGCGCAACTGGAGCGCGTCGGCCGAGGCCGGCTACGTGCTGCCGCTGCGCCAGACCGCGCAGCGTGGCGTCTACCTGCAACCGCAGCTGCAGGTGGTGCACAGCCGCTACGACAGCGACCGGCTGATCGAAGCCAACGGCACGGTGGTCGAAGACCATGGCGGTGGCGACACCAGCACGCGCCTCGGCCTGCGTCTTTACAGCCGTGGGTTGAGCCCGGCGCAGGGCCAGGTGCACCCGTACGTGGCGGTGAACTGGTGGTCCGGCGGCAATGGCGCGGGCCTGGCGATGGACGGCGAGCGCCTGCAGCGGCCGTTGCCGCGCGACATCTACGAAGCCAAGGCCGGTGTACAGGTGGATCTGTCCGGTGGCTGGCGCGGCTGGGGTGAATTGAGCCGGCAGAGCGGTGGCATGGGCTTCCGCGATGTCGGTGCCCAGCTGGGCGTGTCGTACACCTGGTGATGCGGGACGTGCCCGGCAAGGGAGTGCCGGGCGCTTTTCCACACGCCGCGTGGAAAGCCATGCGGACTTGATGTGGACAAGTGACCGCGAACGTTGCGGCGCAAGCGTTTGAAAGGCTGGTGAATTTTTATCCATGCCCATCCGCGGTTTTCCACATGCGCCGTGGAGAGCGGTTGGGATTTGATGTGGACAAGTGGGTGGGAATGTTGCCACGCAAGCGTTTCGATGCGTGGCGAAATTTTGTCCACGCGGAATGATTGAGGTGCGTAGCGCCGGGTCCACGCTCGGCTCCGTCCATCGCAGCCGAGCATGGGCTCGGCGCTACATCGGCTTCGCCGGTTTTCCACACCCGGCGTGGAAAGCGATGGGAGTTTGCTGTGGACAAGTGCCGGCGAACATCACGCCGCAAGCGTTTCGCAGCATGGTGAATTTTTGTCCATCGCCAGAAACGCAGACACCCCGCACAAGGCGGGGCGTCCGGGGCCGATCCGATGCCGCTGGATCAGACGTTGAAGCGGAAGTGCAGGATGTCGCCTTCCTGCACGCGGTATTCCTTGCCTTCCAGGCGCAGGCGACCGGCTTCCTTGGCGCCGGCTTCGCCCTTGTACTTGATGAAGTCGTCATACGCGATGGTTTCGGCGCGGATGAAGCCCTTCTCGAAGTCGGTGTGGATGACGGCGGCAGCCTGCGGAGCGGTAGCGCCCTTGCGCACGGTCCACGCGCGGACTTCCTTCACGCCGGCAGTGAAATAGGTCTGCAGGCCGAGCAGGCTGTAGGCCGCGTTGATCACGCGGTTCAGGCCCGGCTCGCTCAGGCCCAGGTCGGCCAGGAAGGTATCGCGGTCTTCGTCGTCGAGCTGGGACAGCTCTTCTTCGATCGCGGCCGACACCGGCACCACCTGCGCGCCCTCGGCGGCGGCGTGCGCGCGCACGGCGTCCAGGTGCGGGTTGTTCTCGAAGCCGTCTTCCAGCACGTTGGCGATGTACATCACCGGCTTCAGGGTGAGCAGGAACAGGTCGCGCACCAGCGCCTTTTCCTCGTCGTCCAGTCCGGCCGAGCGACCGGCCTTGCCGTCGGACAGTGCCGCCTGCAGCTTGGCCAGCACCGGCTTGCGCGCCGCCGCATCCTTGTCGCCGCCCTTGGCCGCGCGCTCGGCACGGTTCAGCGCCTTCTCGACGCTGTCCAGGTCGGCCAACGCCAGCTCGGTGTCGATGGTTTCGATGTCCGAGATCGGGTCGACCTTGCCGGCCACGTGCACGATGTCACCGTGCTCGAAGCAGCGCACCACGTGGGTGATGGCATCGACTTCGCGGATGTGCGCCAGGAACTTGTTGCCGAGGCCTTCACCGCTGGCGGCACCGGCGACCAGGCCGGCGATGTCGACGAACTCGACCGCGGTCGGGATGACCTTCTGCGGGTTGATGATGCCCGCCAGCTCGTTCAGGCGCGGATCCGGCACCGGCACGATGCCGACGTTCGGCTCGATGGTGCAGAACGGGAAGTTCGCCGCGGCGATGCCCGCCTTGGTCAGCGCATTGAACAGGGTCGACTTGCCGACGTTGGGCAGGCCGACGATGCCGCATTTGATACCCATGGGTGACAGCTCTCTGGGGTGAAAGTGATTGGGGAAACAGCGACGTGGGCGCTGCTTTTCCAATCATTCTCCGTACCGACCAGCGGTCGGTACCTACCGGTCGGGTTGACTCCATACCGACCAGCGGTCGGTACCTACCGGTCGGGTTGACTCCGTACCGACCAGCGGTCGGTACCTACCGGTCGGGTTGACTCCATACCGACCAGCGGTCGGTACCTACCGGTCTGGTTGACTCCGTACCGACCAGCGGTCGGTACCTACCGGTCTGGTTGACTCCATACCGACCAGCGGTCGGTACCTACCGGTCTGGTTGACTCCATACCGACCAGCGGTCGGTACCTACCGGTCTGGTTGGCTCCGTACCGACCAGCGGTCGGTACCTACCGGTTATTTCGGGGTATGCAGCCGCTTCATCGCTTCGTTGAAATCGCCCTGCACCGCCAGCGGCAGCACGTCGATCGCATCGTCGATGGCGCGTGCGATCAGCACGTCATCCTCCTTGGACGGGCGGCCGAGCACCCAACCCACTACGCGGTCCTTGTGGCCGGGATGGCCGATGCCCACGCGCAGGCGATGGAACCTGCCGTGGCCCAGCAGGCGCATGGTGTCGCGCAGGCCGTTCTGGCCGCCGTGGCCACCGTCGAACTTCAGCCGCGCCGCACCGGGCGGCAGGTCCAGCTCGTCGTGGGCCAGCAGGGTTTCCTCCGGCTCGATCTTCCAGAACCGCTGCGCAGCGGTGACCGACTTGCCGCTGAGGTTCATGAAGGTGGCGGGCTTGAGCAGCCACACCGTCTGCCCGGCGATCTCGACCTTGGCGGTCTCACCGAACAGCTTGCTGTCCACATTCCATCGCGCACCGGCTTTTTCCGCCAGGGCCTCAACGAAATGAAACCCGGCATTGTGCCGGGTCCGGGCGTGTTCCGATCCGGGGTTGCCCAGACCGACGATCAGTCGCAGTCCTGCCATGGTTCCTTCCAGTACGGTGCCTGCCCGGAGGCAGGCACCGTAACGGTATTACTCGGCGGCAGCCGCTTCTTCGTCAGCCTCGTCGGCCTTGCCGGCCTTGGCGGTGACGATGGCGTCGTCGTGGTCCTTGCCCAGCGCCAGGGCCGGGATTTCCACGCCCTTCGGCAGCTTGATGTCGGACAGGTACACCACGTCACCGGCCTTCAGCTCGCCCAGGTCGACTTCGATCGACTCCGGCAGGTCCTTCGGCAGGCAGGTGATGGTCACTTCCTTCAGTTCGTGGGTGACCACGACGTCGGCAGCCTTGCCGGCCGGCGAGGTGTCTTCGTTGACGAAGTGCAGCGGGACCGAAGCGGTCAGGGCTTCGTTCTCGTTCACGCGCTGGAAGTCCAGGTGCATGATCAGCTGCTTGTACGGGTGGCGCTGCATGTCACGCAGCAGGACCTTCTGCACCTGGCCATCCAGGTTCAGGTCCAGGATCGAGGCATAGAACCACTCGTTCTGCTGGGCCAGCCAGATTTCGTTGTGATCCAGGCTGATGGCGACCGGCTCGGCGTTGCCGCCGTACACGATGGCCGGGATCACACCGGCGTGACGCAGGCGGCGGCTCGCACCCTTACGCTGCAGTTCACGCTTGGTGACCTTGATTTCATGGGTCTTCGACATTTTCGACTACTCAGGTTGTTGCCGCGCCCTGCGGCGTGGCGGTTGAAGATGCTTCCGCGACCAGAAGCATCCGGGTATGCCCCCGCCGTTGCCGGCAGGGGCGAAAAACTCAGTCGACGTACAGCGAGCTGACCGACTCGCCGAAGGCGATGCGGCGCATCGTTTCGGCCAGCATTTCCGCCACGCTCAGCTGGCGGATCTTGCTGCACACCCGCGCCGCGTCCTTCAGCGGGATGGTGTCGGTCACCACCAGCTCGTCGAGCTGGGAATTGGTGATGTTGTCCACCGCCGGGCCCGACAGCACCGCGTGGGTGCAGTAGGCGGCGACCTTGAGCGCACCGCGCGCCTTCAGGGCAGCGGCAGCGGCGCACAGGGTGCCGGCGGTATCGACGATGTCATCGACCATCACGCAGGTCTTGCCTTCGACGTCACCGATGATGTTCATCACGGTGGAGACGTTGGCACGCGGGCGGCGCTTGTCGATGATCGCCAGGTCGGCGTCATCCAGGCGCTTGGCCACCGCACGGGCGCGGACCACGCCGCCCACGTCCGGCGACACAACGATCAGGTTCTCGGTGCCGTAGGCGCGCCAGATGTCGGCCAGCAGCAGCGGGGACGCATACACGTTGTCCACCGGAATATCGAAGAAACCCTGGATCTGGTCGGCGTGCAGGTCGACGGTCAGCACGCGATCAGCGCCAGCGGTGCTGAACATCTTCGCCGCCAGCTTGGCGGTGATCGGCACGCGCGAGGAACGCATGCGGCGATCCTGCCGCGAGTAGCCGAAGTACGGCACCACGGCGGTCACGCTGGCCACCGATGCGCGCTTGAGCGCGTCGATCAGCACCAGCAGTTCCATCAGGTTTTCCGCGCTCGGCGCACAGGTCGGCTGGATCACGAACACGTCCTGCTTGCGGACGTTCTCCTCGATCTCCACCTGCACTTCACCATCGGAGAAGTGCGAGACCAGCGCCTTGCCCGGGCGAACCCCCAGTTCCTTGCAGATGTTCTGCGCCAGACGTTTGTTGGCGTTGCCGGAAAAGACCAGCAGGTTCGGGGACTCTTGCATCATGATTGTCTCGGGCGGGGACGAGTGGCGGGGATCCGGAGTCGGCAAGGACCCCGATGGACCCTTGCTGCTGACAACACCGCGGTTGTATCCACGTCCCGCGCGGGCGATGCGCTGGAAGGCGCGGACACAGCCGCTATTGGCAGGGGCGGTAGGATTCGAACCTACGAATGCCAGGATCAAAACCTGGTGCCTTGGGCCTCTTGGCGACGCCCCTGCATTGATAAATCAGTGTTGCTCGAGTGCATCCAGCAGTGGCGAACGCGCAACGCCCGCTGCCACCCTTGCCCGCAACTCCTTCGGCAACTTCGACCGTCCCTGCTCTGCGGCAGACTGCGATGCGAACTCGACGAAACAACCACTTCCCGAACCGGTCAGCCGCGCCGTGCCGATGCCGCTCAACGCAGCGAGCGCGGCCTCGACGGCAGGCTCACGGCGGCGCAGCACCGGTTCGAACGCGTTCCCGACCAGGGTCCCGGAAGCGAAGTCCTCTATTTTCGCCACTGGGCTGTCGCGCGTCAAATCCGGGTCTGCAAAGAGGACCGGCGTGGGAACATGAACGCCCGGTTCAACCACCACATACCAGGCCGGGGCCAGCGTGATCGGCTGCAGGCGCTCGCCCACCCCTTCGGCCCAGGCGTTGCGCCCGCGCACGAACACCGGCACGTCGGCGCCCAGGCGCAGGCCCAGCGCGGCCAGGGCATCTTCATCCAGGCCGGCACGCCAGAGCCGGTTCAGTACCACCAGCACGGTGGCCGCGTCGGACGAACCGCCGCCAAACCCACCACCGGCAGGAACGTGCTTTTCGACGATGATGTCAGCACCTTGCGCGACCTTCGTCGCTTCCTGGAGCAGGCGCGCGGCCCGCACCGCTAGGTCATCGGCTTCGGCCACGCCGGCCAGGCCCTCGCCCTGCCGATGCACCTGGCCGTCTTCACGCAGGCGCAGGCCGATGCGGTCCCCCCAGTCCAGCAGGCGGAACACGGTCTGCAGCTCGTGGTAGCCGTCGGCCCGGCGGCCGGTGATGTGCAGGAACAGGTTCAGCTTGGCCGGGGCCGGCCACCAGGACCAGCCCGCGTCGTCGGCAGCCCCGCTCATGGCGTGCCCTGCCCCCACTGGTCCACCAGCAGGCGCACCTTGGCGTCGCCATTGCTGGCCTCGATCCGGCGTGGCAGCGCCGGGCGTCCGCTCTCAGCCGGGTACCAGTCCAGGTACTGCACCTGCCAGCCCATCTGCTGCATGCGGCGCGGCCGGCCGTCAGCGTCGCGTTCGACCGCCTCCGGACCGGCGGCGTCGCCGGCCACCAGGCCACGGATCCACTCCGGCAGCTGGTTGACCGGGATGTCCCAGCCGGTCGCCTCCAGCAGCAGCTGCTGGGCGTCCTCGCCATCGCGCGGACCGCCGGACAGCCCTTCCAGGCGGCCGGCTTCGGAATGGGTGTCGCCGGTCAGCTTCCAGCTCTGCCGGGTCACCGGCGCGCTCAGTTCGACCACGTAGCGGCGGCCGTCCTGCTTCCAGTCAATGCGACCGCTGCCGCCGTCCTTGCCCTTGCTGACCGCAACCCGGCCCTGGAAGGCCCACTCCGGCTGCGCGTGCAGGGCCGCCACGCGGGCCGCTTCGGCCTGTGCCGCTTCGGCCGAAACCGTCTGGACCACGGCCGGTGGCGCGGTCTTCTGCGTACCCACGCTGGTACAGGCGGTCACCGCCAAGGTCGCAGCCGCCAGCAGCAGCGGCCGGATCAGGGAAACACTCATGGATTGAATTTCTCGCGGGCGCGCAGCAGCGCGCGGTTTTCAGGGTCGAGCCTGGCCGCTTCCTCGAAGAAATGGCGGGCCTCGTCATGCTTGCCCAGCACCCACAGCACTTCACCGACATGGGCGGCGATCTCCGGGTCCTTGGCCAGGGTCCAGGCCCGGCGCAGCTGCACCAATGCCTCTTCCTTGCGACCCAGGCGATACAGCACCCAGCCATAGCTGTCGACGATGGCGGCGTTGTCCGGCTCGGCCACGCGGGCGCGGTCGATCAGCTCCAGCGCCTCCTGCAGGCGGCCGGTACGGTCGGCCAGGGTGTAGCCCAGCGCGTTCAGCGCCGGCACGTTTTCCGGGTCGGTCACCAGGATCTTGCGCAGGTCGGCCTCGGCACGCGGGATGTCGTCGCGGCGCTCCCAGGTGAGCGCACGTGCGTACAGCAGGCCGTTGTCATCGGGGTAGGCGGCCAGGCCGCGGGCCAGCGCATCCAGTTCACCGGCGCTGTCGTCGCCACGCTGGCGCAGTTCGGCTTCCAGCAGATAGGCGTCACGGCGCACATCGTCGTCGACCACCGCGTCGGACTGGATCGCGTGCACTTCATCCAGGGCCTGCGGCAGGCGCCCGGCCAGGGCCTGGGCGTTGGCCGCACGCAGGCGCGCCTCGCTCAGCTCATCACCGCCGGGCACGCTGTGGTACCACTGCACCGCCTCGGGGTAGCGCTTCAGGTACTCGGCGATCTTGCCCAGCAGCAGGCGCTGCGCCGGGTCCGGCTTGGCCGCCTGCCGCGACAGTTCGTTGTACAGGTTGGACAGCGCCGCCTTGTCGCCCTGCTTGGCCAGCAGCGAGGCGCGCATGCCCCAGGTCTGCACGTCCTGCGGGCCGAACGCCAGCACACGCTCGGCCGCAGCCGGCTGGCCGAGGCTGTCATAGGCGATGGCCACCGCGTTGCGCAGCTCGGGGTCCTGGCGGGTCTTCGGTTCGACGTCGTGCAGCAGCGACAGGGCCTTGTCGGTCTCGCCGGCCTGCTGCAGCTGGCTGGCACGCAACAGCGCCACACGCGGTTCTTCGGGGAAGCGCTTGACCACTTCATCGATCATGCGCCGCGCCAGTTCGGGCTTGTCCATGCGCAGGGCGAGACGGCCGAACTCCTGCCAGGCCTCGATCTTCGCTGGAATCGCATTGGCATCGACCAGCTCGCCCAGCACCTGCGCCGGCACCGCCGGGTCGCGGCCACCGCCGATGAGTGCGGCCAGGGCGAACTTCCAGCCGCGCTCGTCGGGGTCGGCCAGCAGGGCCTGCAACGCGCTGCGGGCCGCCTTCACATCGCCCTGGCGCATGGCCAGCGCACCGGCGGCGCTGCGCAGGGTCAACGAATCCGGCGCACGCTGCTGCCACAGGGCCAGGCCCTTGGCGGCACTGGCGTCATCGTTGGCCAGCATCGAAATACGGGTGGCGCGCTCGGCCAGCCCGGCATCGCCGTCGGTCTGCTGGGCCGCCTGCAGGTACCAGCGCGCGGCCTCGGCCAGCTTGCCGGCCTGCAGCGCGAACTCGCCGGCCATCACCGGTTCCAGCGCCAGTTCCTCAGTGGCCGGGCCGCGTACAGGCGCCTTGGCCGGCGCCGCCGCCATGGCCTGGGCGCAGGCCAGGGACAGCAGCAGAACACTGGGGATGCGAATCAATGCGGGCATCGTCGGCATCGGGGCCTTAAAATGTCGTCCAATGGCCAGCAGCTTATCGCAAGCAACTGAACAATGACCCTGTGGGTGCTCGGACTGAATCACCAGACCGCACCGGTGGAGCTGCGCGAGCGCGCGGCCTTCGCCGGTGAGGCGTTGCCGCGTGCGCTGGGTTCGCTGCGCGACACCCCGCAGATTGCCGAGGCGGTCCTGCTGTCCACCTGCAACCGCACCGAGCTGTACGCCGTGGCCGAGTCGGCGCAGGCGCTGGACCAGTGGCTGCACAGCCAGGCCGGCGACCTGCAGGGCTATCTGTACCAGCACGCCGATGCCGAAGCCGTGCGCCACCTGTTCCGGGTCGCCACCGGCCTGGACTCGATGGTGCTGGGCGAGCCGCAGATCCTCGGCCAGGTGAAGGAGGCCTGGTCGACGGCGCGCGACCACGGACTGCTCGGCCAACGCCTGGACCGCCTGTTCCAGCAGACCTTCTCGGTGGCCAAGCGTGCGCGCACCGATACCCAGATCGGCACCAACCCGGTGTCGGTGGCCTCGGCGGCCGTGCGCCTGGCACAGAACGCGTTCGCCCGGCTGGACGACTCCACCGTCCTGCTGGTCGGTGCCGGCGAGACCATCGAACTGGCTGCACGGCACCTGAGTGAAGGCAAGGTACGGCGGCTGCTGATCGCCAACCGCACCCTGGCCCACGCGCAGGAACTGGCCAGCCGCCATGGCGGCGTGGCGTTGCCGCTGACCGAACTGGATCGCCACCTCGGCGAGGCCGACATCGTGTTCTCGGCCACCGCCGCGCGCGAACCGGTGATCCATCGCGAGATGGTGGCCAAGGCCCTGCGCGCGCGCCGGCACAAGCCGATGCTGCTGTTCGACCTGGCCGTGCCGCGCGACATCGAAGCCGAGGTCGGCACGCTCAACGACGCCTTCCTCTACACCGTCGATGACCTGGAACGCGCGGTGGAAGACAACCGTCGTGGCCGCCGCGAGGCCGCCGCCGAGGCCGAGGCGATCATCGACCTGCAGGTGTCGCGTTTCATCGAGACCCAGCAGGCCAGCGCCCACCAGGCACCGCTGCGGCAGCTGCGCGCGTTTGGCGAAGCCACCCGCGCCGAGCTGCTGGAGCGTGCGCGCCAGCAGCTGGCCAACGGCAAGCCCGCCGACGAAGTGCTGGAACTGCTGGCCCATGGCCTGACCAACCGCCTGCTGCATCCGCCGACCGCCGCCCTGCGCGCGGCCGCGCTGAGCGGCGATGCCGACCTGACCCGCGCCGCCGAGCGCCTGTTCCCGGCCACGCCGGGTTACCGCCACCCACCCGTGAGACCCGATGACGCCGACCCTGCGCCGTAAGCTGGAAGCGCTGGCCGAGCGCCGCGAAGAACTGGAACGCCTGCTCGCCGAACCCGACGTGGTCGCCGACAACACCCGTTTCCGCGACCTTTCGCGCGAATTCGCCCAACTTGAACCGGTCGCCACTGCACTGGCCGATGAAGCCCGTGCCAAGGCCGACCTGGCCGCCGCCGAAGGCATGCGCGCCGACCCCGACCTGCGCGAGCTGGCCGAGGAGGAAATCGCCGCCGCGCAGGCGCGCCTGCAGGCACTGGAGCAGGAGCTTGCGCTGCTGCTGGTGCCGCGTGACCCGCGCGACGACGGCAACCTGTTCCTGGAAGTGCGCGCCGGCACCGGCGGCGATGAGGCGGCGATCTTCGCCGGCGACCTGTTCCGCATGTACGCCCGCTATGCCGAACGCCAGGGCTGGAAGGTCGAGATCGAATCGGACAGCCCGGGTGAGCATGGGGGCTACAAGGAAGTGGTGGCGCGCGTGGTCGGCCGCGGTGCGTTCTCGCGCCTGAAGTTCGAATCGGGCACGCATCGCGTGCAGCGCGTGCCGGCCACCGAATCACAGGGCCGCATCCACACCTCGGCGGCGACTGTGGCGATCATTCCCGAGGCCGACGAGGTCGATGACATCGTCATCAACCCGGCCGACCTGAAGGTGGATACGTTCCGCTCGTCCGGCGCCGGTGGCCAGCACGTCAACAAGACCGAATCGGCGATCCGCATCACCCACGTGCCGACCGGCGTGGTGGTGGAGTGCCAGACCGAGCGCAGCCAGCACGCCAACCGCGACAAGGCGATGAAGCGCCTGAAGGCGCAGCTGCTCGATGCCGAGCGCCAGCGCCAGGACGCCGCGCAGGCCGAATCGCGGCGCCTGCAGGTCGGCAGCGGCGACCGCAGCCAGCGCATCCGCACCTACAACTTCCCGCAGGGCCGGATCACCGACCATCGCGTGGAAGGCCTGACCCTGTACGACCTGCCCAACATCCTCGCCGGCGACCTCGACCCGCTGCTGCAGCGGCTCAGCCACGAACACCAGGTCGATGCCCTGGCCCAGCTGTCGGCGGGCTGAGCACGATGTCGGCCTGGCAGCAGCGGCAGCACCTGCAGCAGGCGATCGCACGCCAGCCCGGTGACTTCGTCGCCTGGGTGATGCTGGCCGACGTGGAGCTGGAAGCCGGCGACATCGCCGCCGGCGAGCAGGCCGCACGACGTGCATTGCAGCTGCGCCCGAACCACCCCGAGGCACTGGCGCGCCTGGGCCGCGTGGCCTGGATGGCCGGCGCGCATGCCGACGCGGCGGCGCTGCTCGGCCAGGCCTCGGCATTGGCGCCGCAGCACCCGGGCATCGCGCTGTGGCTGGGGCATGCACTGGAAGATGCCGATGATGCCGAGGGCGCGGCAGCGGCCTATCGCCGCGCGCATGCGCTGATGCCCGACGAGCCCTACATCGCGGCCCAGCGCCTGGCCTGGCAGCGCCGCCTGTGTGACTGGCAGGACGTGGACGCGCTGTCCACGCAGGTACGCGCCGCGCTCGCTTCCGGGCAGGGTGCGGTGGAACCCTTCGCCTTCCTCAGCGAAGACGCCAGCGCCGCCGAGCAGCTGGCCTGTGCACGGGCGCGCGCCGCTGTCATCGCCGGCTCGGTGCGGCCCTTGCCAGCGGTGAAGATGCGCACGCGCGGCCCGTTGCGCGTCGGCTTCCTTTCCAATGGCTTCGGTGCCCATCCCACCGGGCTGCTGACCGTGGCCCTGCTCGAACACCTGCGTCATGACCCGGCACTGCAGCTGCACCTGTTCGCGCTGAACCGCGCCGATGGCAGCCGCATCCGCGACCGCCTGCAGGCCGCGACCCGCCTGCATGACGTGGCCGCGCTGCGGCATGCCGACATCGCGGCCCGCATCCGCGCACAGGGCATCGACCTGCTGTTCGACCTGCGCGGCTGGGGCGGCGGAGGCACGCCCGAAGTGCTGGCGATGCGCCCTGCCCCGCTGCAGCTGAACTGGCTGGCCTACCCCGGCACCTCGGGCGCGCGGTGGCTGGACGCCGTGGTCGCCGATGAATTCGTGCTGCCGGCATCGCTGGAACCGCACTTCAGCGAACGCGTCCTGCGCCTGCCGCGCGCCTTCCAGCCCTCGGACAACACCCGCACGCTGGAGCCGTCCCCGTCCCGCGCCGAGTGCGGCCTGCCCGCACAGGGCGTGGTGTTCTGCTGCTTCAACAACAGCTACAAGCTCAACCCGCGCAGCATGGGCCGCGCGTTCGCCGTGCTGCAGGCGGTGCCTGGCAGCGTGCTGTGGCTGCTGTCCGGCCCGGGCCAGGCCGACGCCCGCCTGCGCGCTGCCGCGCAGGCGGCGGGCGTGGATCCGGCGCGCCTGGTGTTCATGGCCAAGCTGCCGCACCCGCAGTACCTCGCCCGGTATCAACTGGCCGACCTGTTCCTCGACACGCATCCGTACAACGCGCACACCACCGCTTCCGATGCGCTGTGGGCCGGCTGCCCGGTGCTGACCTGCCCGGGCGATACCTTCGCCGCGCGCGTGGCCGGCAGCCTCAACCATCATCTGGGTCTTTCGCGGATGAATGTTGTCGACGATGCGGCGTTCATCGCCGCCGCCAGCGCATTGGGCAACGACCCATCGGCCCTGGCCGCGCTGCGCGCCGAGCTGGCGCAGGCG
The DNA here is from genome assembly GCF_059371555.1 of Stenotrophomonas sp. YJH_SMC_10. Taxonomy (NCBI): domain Bacteria; kingdom Pseudomonadati; phylum Pseudomonadota; class Gammaproteobacteria; order Lysobacterales; family Lysobacteraceae; genus Stenotrophomonas; species Stenotrophomonas sp. YJH_SMC_10. The sequence continues at coordinate 29,105 of NZ_JCAFUS010000018.1, forward strand.
CGCGACCGCAGTGGCCTGTTCGACATGGCCGGGTTCGCCCGCGACCTGTCGGCGCTGCTGCAGCGACTGGCCAGCGAGCAGGGCTGGCAGGGCGTCGACATCGCCTGAGCCACCGCTGCGCTACGCTCGGGCTTCCTCCCCGCGTGGTGTGACGATGGCCAAGCTCAAGCGCAAGGACTACGACGAACTGCTGCTGCCGCTGCAGCTGGAACTGACCGCGATGGCGCGCTGGGTGCAGCACAGCGGGCAACGCCTGCTGGTGCTGTTCGAGGGACGGGATACGGCAGGCAAAGGCGGCGCGATCCAGGCCATCAGCCAGCATCTCAACCCGCGCCAATGCCGGGTGGTGGCGTTGCCCAAGCCTACCGACCGCGAAGCCACGCAGTGGTATTTCCAGCGCTATGCCTCGCATCTTCCCGCCGCCGGCGAGATCGTGCTGATGGACCGCAGCTGGTACAACCGCGCGGGCGTCGAGCGGGTGATGGGCTATTGCAGCGAAACCGAGTACCAGCAGTTCCTGCGCCAGGCACCGGTGTTCGAGCAGCTGCTGGTGGACGACGGCATCCTGCTGTTCAAGTACTGGCTGTGCGTGGACCAGGAGCAGCAGGAAAAGCGCTTCGCCGAGCGCCATCTCGATCCACTGAAGGGCTGGAAGCTGTCCCCGGTCGACCTGAAATCGCGCAGCAAGTACAGCGCCTATACCGAAGCCCGCGAGGCGATGCTGCGCGCGACGCATCGCGAGGCGGCGCCGTGGACGCTGGTGGATTTCAATGACCAGCGGCTGGGCCGGTTGACGCTGGTGCGCAACCTGCTGGACCGGTTGCCGGACACGCGGGTGGACGCGCCGTTGCCGGAGCTGCCGAAGCTGAAGGGCAAGCTGCATCGCGAGCACTACGATGTGCTGAAGCCGATCGAGGACTTCCCGGTCGAGGATTAGGGTGGGTCGGCAGGGCCTGCGGCCCTGCACCTGCGGTAGTGCCGGCCGCTGGCCGGCAGCAACAGCAACAGCCGAAGCAACAGCAACGGCGGGCTTCCTAGGGATGGCGGGGTGAGTCCGGTTGCGGGGGACGCTGCAAGTACGTCCCTGTAAGCTCGGTCGCAGCTTGCTCGTGTGCGCTGTCCTGCGCACACGGCAAGACCGGGGTTGGGCGTCCTGCCCAACCCGCCCGAGGCATGCCTCGCGCCCATGCGGCTCACGCCACCGCAACCGGACCCACCCCGCCTTCGACAGATTCTTGCGAGCTGTCGGAATGGCATGGGGTCGGATCCGTTTTCCGCAGGAAAACGGATCCGACCCCAGATTGATTTCGATATCTGACAGAAATTCATCCACGCACGGCGTGGATCTACCAGATCGCAGAAATCTGTCAGAGGTGGGGCGGTGTCGGAGTGCGGGGTGTCAGCCGCATGGATGCGGCTGCCAAGCTTACAGGGACGTACTTGCAGCGTCCCCGCACTCCGACACCGCCCCGCCATCCCACGGATAGCCCGCTGTTGCTGCCGGCCAGCGGCCGGCACTACCGCGGGTGCAGGGCCGCAGGCCCTGCCGCCCAACCCCATTACTTGGCAGCAGCGATCTGCTTTTCGATGTCGGCGGCGGTCACCGGGCCAAGGAACGTATGCGCCAGCTTGCCCTGCGGGTCCAGCAGATGCGTCAGCGGCAGGCCGCGCGGTGTGGCGAAGTCCGCCGGCGGCTCGAACGGATCCACGATGACGATCGGATAGGTCACCGGATGCTTGGCCAGGAACGACTGCATTTCCGGTGCCGCGATGTCCTCATAGGCCAGGCCGACCACTTCGATGTTGCTGCGCATCGCATGCAACGCCGACAGCTCGGGCATCTCCTTGCGGCACGGCGCGCACCAGGTGGCCCAGAAGTTCACCACCACCCACTTCCCGCGATGCGCGGCCAGGTCGTAGTCGCTGCCGTCCACCGCCTTCATCTTCAGTGTCGGGAACTCGGCCGTGGTGCGCTCGGCTGGCGTCTCCTCCGCAGGTGCCGGGGCACTCGGGGTGGGCGCCTGCGCCGGCGGCTGGCTGCTGGCCGGCGCCGGTTCCTGGGCCGGCTTGCAGGCCACCAGGGCCAGCATCAGGGCCACTGGAAGCAGCAGCGGCAACGGGGTCTTGCGGGTCATGGCATGTCTCCAGAATCGGTATAGATATCGCTGACCCGGCGCTTCAGGCGTTCGCGCAGGGGCAGCCGCAGATCGTCCAGCGCCGCCAACGCGGCACGGCCCAGGCTGTCGTCACGGTACGGCAGATGCTGCTCGGCCACCGGGATGCGCAGCTGGGTGCATTCGTACAGATCGGCCAGGCTGACCTGGTCCAGGTCGCGTGACAGCAGCCACTCGCCGCGCTCATCGCGGCGCAGCAGGTCGATCTCCTGCAGGTTGCAGATCAGGTCCTGCAGCAGCGAATCGGTCAGCATCGGCTCCAGCCGCAGGATCTCGTCATCGGCCAGGCCTTTGCCCTTGGCCCGTGCATGCTGGAAGCGGCCGAGCAGGCGCAGCAGTCCATAGAACTCATAGCCCTGCGGCAGGCGCAGTTCCACCGGCTGGTAGCGGAAGGCGGCCATCGACGAAGCCAGCGACGCCCCCAGCAGCACCGCCACCCAGCACAGGTAGATCCACAGCAGCAGGATCGGCACGAACGCCACCGTGCCATACAGCTTCTGGTAGGACTGGAAGCTGCCCAGATAGGCACCGATGCCCCACTTCACCAGTTCCAGGATGACCGCCGCCAAGATCGCGCCGGGCACGGCATGCCGCCATTTCACCGTGTGGTGCGGCACCACCCGGAACATCAGCGTGATGCAGACGAACTCGATCAGGATCGGCGCCAGCCGCAGCGCCAGTTCGGCCAGCCACCGGCCCTCCTGGGTACCGAACAACGGCATGGCGAACACCCGCGCCGATACGGCCAGAGACGCAGCGGCAAGCATCGCGCCCAGGGTCAGCACGGTCCAGTAGACCAGGAAGCGGGTCAGCTTGGGCCGGGTCGAGCCGACCCGCCAGATCTGGTTGAAGGTCTCTTCCACGCTGTTGAGCGTGATCAGCAGCGATACCACCAGCGCGATGAAGCCGGCCGCCGTCAGCTGCCCGGCACTGGCCGAGAACTGCCGCAGGTAGCCTTCGGCGGCACGTGCCGCGGAGGGCACGAAGTTGGAGAACACGTAGTCGCTGAGCTGGTCGCTCCAGCGGTCGAAGACGGGGAAGGCCGACAGCACACCGAACACCACGATCGCCAGCGGCACCAGCGCGAACACCGTGGTGTACGCCAGCGCCGCCGCTGCCTGGAACAGGCGGTCGTCGAGGAAGCGGTGCCACAGGAAGCGGCCGAAGCTGATGGCCCGTGCGCGATCCCGCGCGCGCTCCATCCACAGGTTGAGCGTATCCAAAGGTTCCATCGGCGAAAGGGTACCCGATGCGGAATGCTCGCAGGATAGCCATACTGGCGGCCACACGACGAGGAGAAGCGGGCACGATGGGCGAGATTCTGGTGCTGTACTACAGCCGGGGCGGTTCGGTGGCACGGCTGGCGCGCCAGATCGCGCGGGGCATCGGCGAAGTGCCGGGCATGACCGCGCGCCTGCGCACGGTGCCGCCGGTGGCTGCCGTGACCCAGACCGCGCAGCCACCGGTACCCGACGATGGCGCGCCCTACGTGAGCGTGCAGGACCTGGCCGAATGCCAGGGCCTGCTGCTGGGCAGCCCCACCCGCTTCGGCAACATGGCCGCGCCGGTCAAGCACTTCCTGGACGGGCTGGGCGCCGAATGGGTCAACGGCACCCTGTCCGGCAAACCGGCGGGCGTGTTCACCTCCACCGCGTCAATGCACGGCGGGCAGGAGTCGACCCTGCTGTCGATGCAGGTGCCACTGCTGCACCACGGCTGCGTGATCGTCGGCATCCCGTTCACCGAGCCGGCGCTGAGCCATACCACCAGCGGCGGTACGCCCTACGGCGCAAGCCATGTGGCCGGTGCGGCCGACGATCCGCAGCCGACCGACGACGAAGCGGTGCTGGCGCGCGCGCTGGGGCGCCGGGTGGCCGACATCGCGCAGCGGTTGGCCCGATGAGCCGGGCGCCGCGCACGGTGCTGCTGCTGGCCCTGATGGCGCTGGCCGCGCTGTTCGCCGGCTGGTTCATCAATGACAGGCACTGGCTGGCCACCCAGCTGGTGTTCACCGCCCCACCGCTGGCACTGGCCATCGCCGTGCGCCTGGGCTGGCGCAAGGCCGGCTTCTGGGCCTCGGTGCTGGCGCTGGGCTGGTTCAGCCACGGCGTGATGAGCGCCTGGAGCCACCCGGAAACACGCTGGCTGGCGCTGATCGAGATCGCGCTGGCGCTGCTGGTGATCTTCAGCGCCAGCCTGCCCGGCCTGCGCGCCCGCTTCGGCAGGCGGCGCTGACGCTGCGCGCGCAGGGCCTTATCATCTGCATTCCTGGCCCCGCGCCGCAGTCCCTGTCCTGGTTTCGCGCATGCACATGATGGAAGAGCTCCTGGTCGTCACCACCGGTGGCACGATCGACAAGATCTACTTCGACGACAAGTCGGACTACCAGATCGGCGATCCGCAGATCGGCATGATCCTGCGCGAGCTGGGCGTGACGTTCCGCTTCAACGTGATCCCGATCCTGCGCAAGGATTCGCTGCACATCAACGACGAGGACCGCGAGCTGATCCGTGCCACCATCGCCGCGCAGCCGACCCGGCATGTGCTGGTGACCCATGGCACCGATTCGATGGTGCAGACCGGCAAGGTGCTGGCGACGATCCCGGACAAGACCATCGTGATGACCGGCGCGCTGAGCCCGGCCCGCTTCCGCGGCTCGGATGCCGAGTTCAACATCGGCTGTGCGATCGGTGCGGTGCAGTCGCTGCCGAGTGGCGTGTACATCGCGATGAACGGGCGGATCTTCGACCCGCAGCACGTGCGCAAGAACGTGGCGGCCAACCGCTTCGAGTCGGTCTGAGGAACAGGGCGCCGACCAGGGTCGACATCCACCCAGGAAAAAACGCCCCGGCCGAAGCCAGGGCGTGCCCTTGGAGAGGGTCTTGGGCTCAGTACTGGGCGCTGAGGGTCACGCCCGAGAAGGTGCTGTACGCCTTCACCCGCACGTACCAGGTGCCGGCGGCGGGACTGTTGATGGTGCAGGTCTCGCTGTTGCCACTCAGGTACGGGCGGCAGGTGTAGGTGGTATCGGTCGGGGCACTGCCCTGGCGCACGTACAGGTCGGCATCACCGCTGCCGCCACTGATCGCCACGCGCAACTGGGTGCTGCCGGCCGGGACGGCGACGGTGTAGTTCAGCTCGGCACCGGTCGCGGCGCCCAGGCCGGTCACCGGCACATTGTTCTGCAGCACGTTGCCACCCGGGTTCGGGTTGCCACCGCCGTTGATCGCTGCGGTGACCGCCGCGTTGGCGTCGATGATGCCGGCGCCGCAGCCCCCCGAGCAGGCGCCCGGCAGCGGGCGTGCGGTGCTCTTGATGATGCTCTCGACCTGCGCCGGGCTCAGCGGGCTCGGCGCCACCGACTGCATCAGTGCAACCACACCGGCCACATGCGGGGCCGCCATCGAGGTGCCGTTGTAGGACGCGTAGCTGGCGCTGCCCGGCGTGGTGGTGCCGGTGTTGAGGGTGGACAGGATGCTCTGGCCCGGGCCGGAAATGTCGATGCCGGCACCATAGTTGGAGAAGCTGGCCCGCGCACCGGCCGAGGTCGTGGCCGCCACTGCGATCACATTGGCGCAGTTGGCCGGCACCGACGAGGACACGTTGGTGTTGCTGTTGCCAGCGGCGACCACCACGGTGGTGCCGCGGCTGACTGCGCCGTTGATCGCGTTCTGGTAGGTGGCCGAGCAGGTGCCGCCGCCGCCCAGCGACATGTTGATGACTTCCGCCGGATTGGCATTGGCCGGCACGCCACTGACGGTACCGCCGGAGGCCCACACGATGGCATCGGCGATGTCGGAGGTATAGCCGCCGCACTTGCCGAGCACGCGCACCGGGACGACCTTGGCGTTGAACGCCGTGCCGGCCACGCCGGTGCTGTTGTTGGTCACCGCCGCCACGGTGCCGGCGACGTGGGTGCCGTGCCAGCTGGAGTTGGACGCCGGGATGCCCGAGCCGCACTCGTTGGCGCCATACCAGTCGCCTTCGTCGTTCGGGTTGCTGTCGCGGCCGCCGCCATCGCGCGCCATCGCGGCATCGCTGATGAAGTCATAGCCGGGCAGGATGTTGGCGTTGAGATCGGGATGGTTGGTGATGCCGGTGTCGATCACGGCCACCACGACGCCGGTGCCGGTGGCCTTGTCCCAGGCCGGCTGCACGTTGATCGACGCATTGGAGGTACCGAAGCCCCACTGTTCACTGAAGCGGGTGTCGTTCGGGGTCAGCGTCGCACGCATGATCTGGTCGACTTCGACGTATTCCACGTTCGGGTCGGCAGCGAGCTTGCGCATCAGCAGCTCGGATTCGGCCTGGTCGAGCGGGCGATCGGTCCTGACCAGGGTCGGGCCCACGGCCAGCTTGCGGACTTCCTGCAGGCCCAGCGCGCGCCCCTGGCTGCTGGCCAGGCCGGCGGCGGCACTCTTCAGCGAAGACGCCAGTGCAGTGGTGTTGGCCACCGGCGCACTGCCGTCGCGGTACTTCACGATGAAGCGCTGGTGCGTCGGCGCGGACTGCAGGCCGCTGAGCTGGACGTCACCGGCCAGCGCAGGCGTGGCCAGCAGCAGCGATGACAGAACGGACGCACCAAGGACCACCCACACTCGACGCACACGCGGTTGCGTTACCTGGGACATCGTATTTCCCTTTCTAGTGGTGTGAATGCCGGAATCGGCAGAAGCACCGGCCCGAACCCTGGGCTGGCTTGCGTTGGCGAGGTTCGAAGTCCGGCGGGCCAGCGGATCCCCCTATCGATCCGCCGTGCACATGACGCTAATGACCAAAAGCGGACACCACAAGATTTTCAGCGTCTTTTCAGCAAGATGAAATGTCTGATATGAGACTTTTCGGGTCGAGGGTTTGTGAAGGTGAAGGACTTTCTCACGCCCTGCACGCACCTGACTGGGCGTTTTCCTGTCCGCCGATGACTTTGCCGACATCGGCGTGCACTTCCACGCCGATGGCCGCGCAGCATCGGCGCGGCCATCGTGCTGCCCCGTTCGAGTGCAGGGACTATTCGATGTGTGCAGCGCCGCCAGGCCGGATGTGCTGCCCCTTGACCGGTTCGCCGCGCGCGACCGGCTGGCCGTCGGCCACATAGCCGGAGAACTGGGCCGGCAGCGCCGCGCTGACCCCGAACGCAGGCCCGGCCTGCAGCTGGTAGTGCAGGTGCGGTTCGGAGGAATTGCCGCTGTTGCCACAGTCACCGAGGTGCGTGCCGCTGCGGACGACCTGCCCCTGTGCAACGCGCACGCTGCCCTGGCGCAGGTGCGCCAGCACCGAGTACTCGTCATTGCCGTGATCGAGGATGACGCGGTTGCCGGTGAGCTGGGCAGCGTTCATCTGGCCTGGCACGTTGTCGGCGACGCCCTCGACCACCTCCACCACCGTGCCGTCGGCGGGCGCGAGGATTGGCCGGCCAAAGCAGAAATAGTCCTCGTTGCGCTGACCCTCTCCACCATGGGAACGGCCATCGCGGACCACCAGCAGGTCCATCGCGAAGCGCTGGCCGGCGTGGGCCGCATGGTAGTTCTGTTCGACACTGCGGCCGCCCCAGAACACGAAGAATTCATCTTTGAACGGCAGTTGCAGCCGTGTGCGGGTCTGGTAGTCAAGGAACCCGCTCGCCGCGGCCTGCGGCGGCGTGGTCTGTAGCGGGCGGATGTAGAAGCCGCCGATCCGCCCGTCAGCGTCGATGGCCCACAGCACCTGGATGATGGCCTGGCTCTTGGCGAAGCGCGCCTGCCGCAGATAGGTGTCGTATCCCTCAGCCTTCTCGACCTTCTCGCTGACCAGCTCGGTTTCTGCGCCCCAGCCTGCCAGCACCTGCTCGCGCAGCGCCACCAGGTTCTGCGGGGACTGCAGCCCCGCCCGCATCTGTGGTGTCATCCGTTCCCACAGGGCGTCGATGTGGCCCTCATAGAACTGCGTGGTCAGCGTGGCTCCCTGCTGGCGCGGATCTGTGGCCGCGGCGGCACCGGTGAGGGCAGAGAAGGAAACAACCAGAACTGCAAACAGGCGCGGGAGCAATGTCATGTCAGGCGTCCTTTCGATCCGGATCGGGAATGCCGGCGACGATCGCCGCCAGCTGAGTGCGGTACTCGGCCAGGGCGGTGCGCCCCAGTGGCGTCAACTGCAGGGTCGTCAGCGGGCGCTTGCCACGGAACGATTTCTCGATGGCGACCAGGCCGGCTGCCTCCAGCTTGCTCAGGTGACTGGACAGGTTGCCCTTGCTCAACCCGCTGAGATGTTCGACAAAGCCGAACTCGGCAGACTCGGCGCCGGCCAGGATCGACAGGATCAGCAGGCGCGCAGGTTCGTGGATCAGGCGGTCGAGCTGGAGCAGCGCGCGCGAATCAGGCAAGCGGGTCATTCGACGAGCGTCCGTCCGGCCATGAACGCGCGCATTTCCGCCTGCAGGCGGTGGAACCGCTGGTGGTCACGCCAGCCGACCACGATCAGCGCAATGGACGCCAGTGGGAACACCGCAGTGCTCAGCCCGAAATCGTAGGTCTGCCCGGTGAAGGCCAGCGCGGCCTGGCACAGCAGGAACACACCCACGATGAACTCCAGCGGTGTACGCAGCCAGCGCCACACTACCCAGGGCAGCAGCGCCACCACGGCCAGGTAGCCGATGGCGCGCAGATCCCAGGGCAATTCACCCATCGGCGCCAGCCTGGGCAGCACGCTGCCGATCACCAGCACGCTCACCAAGGCGGTGAAGGCGATGAAGAAGCGCTGGAAGTTGCGCTCGGCCGGCGTCACCTGCTCCTCGACCTGGCCCAGCCGCTGGTAGTAGCGGCGCGCCAGCCATTGCTTGCCAACGATCCACAGCACCGGGACGGCGATCAGCGCGACGCGCAGTGCCAGGGTGGTCGGCAACAGCGCGCCCGCAAGGAAGGAGGCCAGACAGGCGACACCACCCGCGATCGCCGACAGGCCACCGGCACTGCGCGAGTAACGCGAGTATTCACGGGTCAACGCCTGCAGGCGCGAGGAAGGATCAATGACGGACGGCTGCTGCATGACACGCTCCATCGTGGCCACTTGAATATAGTTTGCACTGCAAACCTATTTGCGTCAAGCAGTCCTCTGCAGCGATCTGGAGGCCCCACAACGCAGAAAGCCCGTCACAGGGACGGGCTTTCCAGGAACAACGCCGCCAAGCGTAGGCTCGGCTCTCCAGTTGAGCGTGGGCGATCAGCCCAGCTTGACCAGCCAGTTGTGGCGGTCCGGCAGGCGGCCGTACTGGATGTCGGTCAGCTCCTTGCGCAGCGACATGGTCACTTCGCCGGCCGGGGCGTTGATGTCGCCCACCGCGAAGCCTTCGCCCTTCAGCTGGCCGATCGGGGTAACCACCGCCGCCGTACCGCAGGCAAACACTTCACTGATCGCACCGGAGGCCACGCCGTCCTTCCACTCGTCGATGCTGACCTTGCGCTCTTCGACCTTCATGCCGCGGTCGCGGGCCAGCTGCAGGATGCTCTCGCGGGTGATGCCCTCGAGGATGCTGCCGGACAGTTCCGGGGTGACCAGCGTGCCGTCCTTGTAGACCAGGAACACGTTCATGCCGCCCAGTTCTTCCAGGTACTTGCCTTCGACCGGGTCGAGGAACAGCACCTGTGAGCAGCCCTGCGCCTGCGCCTTCTGCTGCGGCAGCAGCGAGGCCGCGTAGTTGCCACCGCACTTGGCGGCGCCGGTGCCGCCCTTGGCCGCACGCGCGTATTCGGTGGACAACCAGATCGACACCGGGGCCACGCCCTTGGCGAAGTACGGGCCGGCCGGGCTGGCGATGACGTAGTAGCCGGCCTTGTGCGCGCCGCGCACGCCGAGGAAGGCTTCGTCGCCGATCATGAACGGGCGGAAGTACAGGCTCGACTCATCGGCGGACGGCACCCAGTCGCTGTCGACGGCGATCAGCTGCTTCAGCGATTCGACGAAGATCTCCACCGGCAGTTCCGGCAGCGCCAGGCGCTGCGCCGAACGCTGCAGGCGACGGCCGTTGGCATCGGGGCGGAAGGTCCAGATCGAACCGTCGGCATGGCGGTAAGCCTTGATGCCTTCGAAGATCTCCTGGCCGTAGTGCAGCACGGCCGCGGCCGGGTCCAGCTGCAGCGGGCCGTAGGCGCGCACGTTGGCGTTGTGCCAGCCGGCATCCTTGTCCCAGCGCACTTCCACCATGTGATCGGTGAAGTGCAGGCCGAAGCCCGGCTTCTCCAGGATCTTGGCGCGCTCTTCAGCGCTGCGCGGGTGGTCCGAACGGGTGACGGCGAAGCTGGGGATGGACTGGGACACCGGAGGATTCCTGTTCTGGTTGCGGGTAGTGCCGGGCCCGCGTCACTGCGGGCCCTGGGTCAAAGCATGCCGGTCTCGAGCCGGGCCGCCTCGGACATCATGTGCTGGTTCCACGGCGGGTCGAACACCAGGTCGACGTCGGCCTCGGCCACCGTCGGGATCATCTCGAGCTTGCTGCGCACGTCGTCGACCAGGATCTCGCCCATGCCGCAGCCCGGCGCGGTCAGGGTCATCTTCACGTCGATCTCGCGCTTGCCCTCGTCCAGGTGCTTGATCTCGACTTCATAGACCAGGCCCAGTTCGACGATGTTGACCGGGATTTCCGGGTCGAAACAGGTGCGCAGCTGCTGCCACACCAGCTGTTCCACCTGTTCATCGGTGGCGTCGGCCGGCAGCTCCAGCGGTGCCGGTGCTTCCTTGCCGATGGCGTCGCCGTCCTTGCCGGCGATGCGGAACAGGTTGCCCTCGACGAACACCGAATAACTGCCGCCCAGCGCCTGGGTGATGTACCCATAGCTGCCGGCGGGCAGGGTCACGGTGTCGCCCTGCGGGACCATCACGGCCTCGCAATCGCGTTCGAAGTGGACAGGTTCGCTGCTACGGGAATACATGGGGACCGATATGGGGCCGTGGCCATGGCCACGCAAGACGGCATTCTAGCCCAGCCGCCCCGGCACCGCCGGTGCACTGCGGCAAACCACAGTATCCTGTGGGTGATCTTCAGGGAGCTTCGATGTCCTCCAATGCCGCGCGTGCCAGGACCGTGACCTGGCTCTGGCCCCTCATGCTGTTGCTGGGCCTGCTTGTTGCTCCCCTCGCCTGGATGGTGCTGGCGCTGATCACCGGCCGCCAGGTCGGCTGGATGGCGGTGCTGGCCGCCCTGGAACTGGTGTTCATGCTGCGCCTGGGCACGCTGGGCCCGGGCCGGCTGCGCGTCGCCCTGGTCGTGCTGGGCACCCTGCTGGTGGCCGCGGTGGCCAACTGGGCCATCGCCAGCGCCTGGATGGGCGGTTCGATCGGCCTGGACCTGTGGGACGCCACGATGCGGATGGGGCCGCACCTGGCCTGGACCCTGATCACCCTCGCCAACGGCACGATCGAATGGCTGTGGCTGGCCGTGGCCGTTGCCGTAGGCGCCTGCCTGGCGCGCTGATCGCGTAGATCCACGCCACGCGCGGATGGGCGGGTAGTGCCGGCCGCTGGCCGGCAAAAGCGTGCGGACCCAGGTCCGCACCTACCAGGTGCGGCCGCCACGCGTGGATCCGGTAGTGCCGGCCGCTGGCCGGCAAAAGCGTGCGGACCCAGGTCCGCACCTGCCAGGCGCGGCCGCCACGCGTGGATCCGGTAGTGCCGGCCGCTGGCCGGCAAAGGGGCCAGAGCCCTTTCCTGCGGAAAGGGAACCGACCCCGGTCCTCAATGCCCGCCGTCGAGCGCCTTCAGTTCGCTCACCAGCGAGGCGGCCGCTTCGGCACCATCGCCATACAGCATGCGGGTGTTGTCGGCATAGAACAGCGCATTCTCGATGCCGGCGAAGCCGGTGCCCTTGCCGCGCTTGATCACCACCACGTTGCGCGCGTTGACCACGTCCAGCACCGGCATGCCGTAGATCGGGCTGGCCGGGTCAGTGCGCGCCACCGGATTGACCACGTCGTTGGCACCGATCACCAGCACCACGTCGGTGTTGGCGAATTCCGGGTTGATGTCGTCCATGTCGGCGACCAGGTCGTAGGGCACGCCCGCTTCGGCCAGCAGCACGTTCATGTGCCCGGGCATGCGTCCGGCGACCGGGTGGATGGCGAACTTCACCTTCACCCCGCGCTGGCCCAGCCGCTGCGCCAGTTCCCAGATCTTGTGCTGGGCCTGCGCCACGGCCATGCCGTAACCGGGCACGATCACCACGCGCTCGGCGAAGGCCATCATCGCAGCCACGTCGGCCGCTTCGATCGGCTTCTGCGAACCGGTGATCGCCTGTGCTTCGCCACCGGCGCCGCCGCCGAAGTTGGAGAACAGCACATTGCGGATCGGCCGGTTCATCGCCTTGGCCATCAACCGCGTCAGCAGGATGCCCGCCGCGCCGACCATCATGCCGGCGATGATCAGTGCCTCGTTGCCGAGCACATAACCTTCGAACGACACCGCCAGGCCGGTGAACGCGTTGTACAGCGAGATCACCACCGGCATGTCGGCGCCACCGATCGGCAACGTCATCAGCACGCCCAGTGCCAGCGCCAGCACGAAGAAAGCGACGATCGCCCAGGTGCTGAGCGTACTGGCCGCGATGATCGCCAGCACCACCACCGCCAGGGCCACCAGCAGGTTCATCACCTGCTGGCCCGGCCAGGTCACGCGCTTGTCCAGGCGTCCATCCAGCTTGGCCCAGGCGATCACCGAACCGGACAACGACACCGCACCGATCGCCGCGCCGACCACCGCCAGCAGCAGCATCGTGCCCGACGGCTGGCGCGCGGCCAGGTCGGCCAGCGCCTGCGCGCTCCAGTGGCTGGTATCGCGGTGGGCCAGGAAGGCATAGCGCAGCAGTTCCACCGCACCGATCGCCGCCGCCGAGCCACCACCCATGCCGTTGTACAGCGCCACCATCTGCGGCATGTCGGTGATGGCAACCTTGCCGGCCGACCACCAGGCCAGGCCCGCGCCCAGCAGCAGTGCCACCAGGATCAACGGCACGTTGTGCAGTTCGGGCAGGAAGAAGGTGGCCGCGGTGGCCAGCAGCATGCCCAGCCCGGCCCAGCGGATGCCGCTGCGCGCGGTCAGCGGCGAGGCCATGCGCTGCAGGCCGAGCAGGAACAGCGTGGCGGCGACCAGGTAGCTGGCCTTGACCAGCCAATCGAGCAGTTCGACGGTGCTGATGTTCAAGCCTGCGGCTCCTTCGGTTCGTCCTTGCCGCCCTTCGGCGCGCTTGGCCTGAACATTTCCAGCATGCGCGCGGTGACCACGTAGCCACCGGCGGCGTTGCCGGCGCCGAGCACCACGGCCAGGAAGCCCAGCGCCTTTTCCAGCGGCGTCTGCGCATGCCCCAGCACCACCATCGCACCGATCAGCACGATGCCGTGGATGAAGTTGGAGCCCGACATCAGCGGGGTGTGCAGGATCACCGGCACCCGCGAAATGATCACGTGGCCGGCGATGGCCGCCAGCATGAAGATGTACAGCGCCACGAACCCGTCACTCACCGGCAACGCTCCTGCTCTGTCTTCGTCGCCCCATCATAACCACGGGCTGAACCCCTGCGCATCCGGCGTCAACCGTGGCGGCGCTCACGCGTTGTCGATGGTGACCCCGAGCAAGGAGCCGTACCCTGTGCTGGTGAGCAGCCCTGTCCCCCCGAGCGCCGAGACCGACGCCCTGCCGGCCTCGCTGGAAGCGTTCCTGGCCAATGTCGGCCCGCGTGCGTTCCGATTCGCCGAGGCCGGCCTGCGCCAGCGCGAAGACGCGATGGACGCCGTGCAGGATGCGCTGCTGCGCATGCTGGACTACGCCGACAAGCCGGCTGCCGAATGGGCGCCGCTGTTCTGGAGCATCCTGCGCCGCCGCGTGATCGACATGCAGCGCCGGCGCCGCTTCCGCCTGCCGTTCTGGCGCGACCCCCCGGACGCCGACGGCGGCGGGATCGACTGGGCCGACCCCGGCCCGGACCCGGCGCAGGCGCACGAACAGCGCCAGCAGTACCAGCAGCTGGTGGAGGCGTTGCGCACCCTGCCCGCCCGCCAGCGCGAAGCCTTCACCCTGCGCGTGCTGCAGGACCTGGACGGCGCCACCACCGCCCGCGCCATGGGCTGCAGCGAAGGCGCGGTAAAGACCCATCTGGCACGCGCCCGGCAGGCGCTGCAGGACTATCTGGAGACCCGACCGTGAACCGCTCCCTGCCATCCGATGACACCCTGCGCCGCCTGCACGCGCAGTCGCTGCAGGCGCTGTCGCCGGCCACGCTGGCGCGGCTGCGCCAGGCGCGCCACGGCGCCACGGCCATCCACCGCGGGCGCGGGCGCTGGTGGCTGGCCAGCGCCTGTTCGCTGGTGGTGGCGCTGGCTGTCGGCGTGCAGTTCAGCGGCCTGGGCCTGCATTCCGGGCCCGCGACCGTAGCGCCGACGGCGGCGGTGGAAGACAACAGCGCGCTGTACGACGAGAATCCCGATCTGTACCTGTGGCTGGGCGATACCGACCTGGCGATGGAGTGAATCATGTCCCGACTGCCTACCCTGCCGCTGCTGTTGACCCTGTCGCTGCTGCCGGCCGTCCCGGCGCTGGCGCAGAGCGCAGCGCCCGCGCCTGCTGCACGCCCTGCGCCGGGCGCCACGCTGCCTGCGTGGGAGCAGCTGAGCGAATCCCAGCGTGAGTCCCTGCTGGCGCCGCTGCGCGACCGCTGGAACAGTGCCGATGCCGGCCAGCGCCAGCGCATGCTCTCGCATGGCCAGCGCTGGCAATCGATGAGCCCGGAGGAACGCGACAAGGCCCGCCGCGGCCTGCGCCGCTTCGAGCACATGAGCCCGGAACAGCGCGAGCAGGCACGCGCCCTGTTCGGGCAGATGCGCGACATGCCGCCGGCACAGCGCGACGCGCTGCGCGAGCGCTGGTCGCAGATGACGCCGGAGCAGCGCCGGGACTGGGTGCGCGACAACCCGCCGCCAGCGAAGCCGCGGTAAGGCCCCGGGGACGGGGTCAGAGCCCTTTGCTGATGCAACGGGATCCGACCCCGGGATGACCCGCCGCACGTTCGGGGTCAGATCCCTTTGCCAGAGGCAAAGGGATCCGACCCTTGTCATTCACGCCTGCCAGCGGGTCTTCGCCAGCAGCTCGTCGTCCCAGTCGAACCCGAGCTGGCCTTCGCGCACGAACAGCGCAACGAAGTTGAGCAGGTTGCGCGCATACATCTCGCTGGCCTGGGTCGCACCGCGACTGGCCAGGCCCAGCGGGCCATCGATGGTCACGCCCTGATGCTCGATGCACTGCCCCGGCCGGGTCAGTGCACAGTTGCCGCCGCTCTCGGCGGCCAGATCGACAATCACGCTGCCGGTGGCCATGCCTTCCACCATCGCGGCAGTCACGATCGTCGGCGCCGGGCGACCCGGTACGGCAGCCGTGCAGATCACCACGTCCACGCCACGCAGGTGGTCGGACAGCCGACGCTGCTGCTCGGCGCGCTCGTCATCGGTCAGCGCCCGCGCGTACCCGCCCTCGCCCGCCGCACTCACCCCGAGATCGAGGAAGCGCGCGCCCAGGGACTGGATCTGCTCACGGGTTTCGGGGCGCACGTCGAACCCTTCCACCTGCGCACCGAGACGGCGTGCGGTGGCGATGGCCTGCAGGCCCGCCACGCCGGCGCCGATGACCAGCACCTTGGCCGGGCGCACGGTGCCGGCGGCAGTGGTCAACATCGGGAAGAAGCGCGGCGCGCGCTCGGCGGCGATCAGCGCCGCCTTGTAGCCGGCCATGCCAGCCTGCGAGCTGAGTACATCCATTGCCTGCGCGCGGGTGGTGCGCGGCAGCTGCTGCAGCGGGAACAGGTACAGGCGGTCGCTGTCCGCCAGCGCCGCCAGCGCCGGATCACTGGCCGGGGTCAACAGGCCGACCACGCTGGCCCCGGGCTTGAGCTGCTCCAGCACTGCCGCCGCAGGTGCCTGCACGCACAGCAGGATATCGATCTCGGGCCAGCGCCCCGCATCGAAGACGCGTGCGCCGGCATCGTCATAGGCCGCATCGGTGAAGCCGGCGGCCAGGCCGGCGCCAGCCTCGTACCAGACCGTTATGCCCAGCGCGCCGAGTTTGCGCGCGGTTTCCGGCGTCAACGCCACGCGCCGTTCGCCCGGCGCGGTCTCCTTGATCCCCAGCAACGCCACGGCCATGCAGGTCCCCGCTGATCGGTGAGTTTTCCCGATCCTAGCAGGCGGCCCGCGCTCAGTGCAGCGTGGCGCTGCCCGGGTCGAGGCGGTCGATCACCCCCTGCATGGCGCTGTCGAAGGCACCATCATCCACATGGGCGCGCAGGCGGCCCAGCCGCACCATCACCGCCAGTTCTTCCGGCGAGGCCACGCAGAAGCGCACGCCGCGACGGTTGACGAACAGCAGGCGCGAAGAGATCGGGCTGACCCAGGACAGCTTGCCGGCCTGCACCTTGCCGTCCTTGTCGACGAAATCGAGCCAGTTGCCGATTTCCATGCGGCGGAAGCGGTCGGCATCGGCATTGTCGAAATCATCGGCGTCGATCTGGCCACCCAGTTCCACCGCTGGCGATTCAGCGACCGGCGGCGCCGGCAGCGCCACCTGCGGCAGCTCGGGCAGCGCGCGCTGCAGTTCCGGCCGCGACTCGGCGATGCCCTGCAGCGTGTCATGCAGGGCGTCAATCGCCCCGGTGGCCGCATCGCCGTGCACACCGACGCTGGCAAACACCTTGGCCAACACCGGCTGCCAGGCCTGCAGCCACGGCTTGCCGACGATCTGGCGGCGCGCCTCGGCCACTTCCTCCAGCAAGCCGTCGCCCAGGCTCAATGCCTCGGCCACCGAGGCGCCTTCTTCGCCCTCGCGCAGCAGCGCCAGGGTCAGGTGGTGCTGCCACGGCTGGCGCAGGAATTCGGCAATGGCCGGCGGCAGGCTGGCATCGCCGATACGGCGGTCCAGCTCGGCGCCGGCGCGGGTGCGGGCCATTTCCAGTTTTTCCTGGCCGCGCTGCGTTTCGGCGGCACGGCGCTCGGCGATTTCCACGCGGCGGCGATGCTGCACCAGGAACTCGCGGAATTCCTCTTCCAGGGTCAGGAAGATCGCCAGGTTCTCGTTGAACTCGGCCACCAGGCGCTCGATGATCTCTTCGACCTTGGCCATCAGCATGCGCTCGGCCTGGCTTTCACCGGTGTTGCCCTCGCAGGCCTCGGCCAGCGAGTTGAGCAGCTTGCGCGCCGGATGGGTCTTCTGCACGAACATGCGGCGGTCGAGCATGGCCACCTTGACGAAAGGCACCACCAGGCGGCCGATCAGTTCGCGTGAGCGGCCCTCCAGTTCACGCTCGTCCAGCATCACGTCGAACAGCATGCCGACCAGGTCGATGGCGTCCTCGTCCTGCGGGTCCAGGCGGGTCTGGCCCGGATCGACGCCAAGCTGGGTGGCGCTGGACAGCACTTCGCTTTTCAGCCGCTGCGCCAGCGATTCGCCGTCCTCGCCGATGGCCGCGCGCAGGGTCGCGCTCGGCGTGGCCTGCAGCAGCGACAGCACCGACATCATTTCGCGCTGGCTGAGCGGTCGCTGCTGGCCGACCGCCACCTGTGCCGCAGACGTGGCGTCCTCACGCACGTGGCGGGTCTGCTGCAGCAGTTCGTGCAACGCTTCCAGCAGCATGCCCTGCTGGCCGGCATAGGCCTCGCCGGTGGCGCCGTCATCGCCGCCCAGGTGCTGCTGCATATGCCCGCGGCGCTCGGACCAGCGGGCGGCGAAGCGCTGCGCCCAGGCCGGTGCCGCCTGCTCGTCATCGCTGAAGCCCGGATCGAAGCCCGCGCCGTGGCGCTGCTCGACCAGGTCATCCAGCATCCCGGCCATGCGCGGATCCGGCGCCGGCGGCGGTGGGCGCTGCGGAGTGCCCATCTGCGACATCACGCCAGCCGCAGCCAGCTGCTCGTCCAGCTTCTCGTAGATGCGGCCGACCGGTGCGCGCAGGTCGCGCTCACACAGTTTGATCAGCACCAGATGCACTTCCGGGGCCAGTTCACAGCCGGCAAAGGCTTCGTGGATGGCCACGCCCAGATGCTCGGGGCTGATCGGATTATGGTCCGCGTCCAGTTCGACGCCGCCGATCAAGCGGCCCAGGCGGCGGTCCAGCCGTGCCAGCACCGGCTTGAAGTCACGCAGCAGTACGGTGGCGAAATTGCGCACCGCCAACCGTGATTCCAGCACATGCTCGGCCAGCAGGCTCAAGCCGTCCTCGGCCGGCCCGGACAGGGTCGCCTCGGCCGACAGCGGCTCACCGGCGGCCAATGCCGCCCAGGCCTGCTGCAGGTGGCCGGCGAAGGCGCCGGCGATGTCCTCGCGACGCCGGCGCAGCTCGCGCATCGCATCCAGGAACAGCAACTGCGACGAGCCGGCATTGCCGGCACGGTCGAACAGGGCATCGTCGAAACGCGCCAGTGCGGCCCCGAAGGCCTGGCACAGCGCGGGCAGGACCATGTCCCGGGCAAGCTGGAGCTGGGCCGGGTCACGGCCCGGCGATCCCATCGGTGTGGGCACGCTCATCATTCGGGAAGGCTCCCCACCTTCTCTGGTACGACAGACACCATGGACATCGCGACGACCGGCACACCCCATGTACCGGTACGTCGATGGTAGGCCGGCCAGCCCGTCACGGACAGTGAAACAGTCCTCACTTCAAACCTCATGACCGGCGGCCCGGCAAGAGGGGTATCGTAAGCCGTGCAAGGCCTGCGAGGCGAGGGGAAGCGATCGTTCATTCCCCGTCAGTGGCATGACGTTCATCACAGTTTGGTATTCAGAGGCCGGACGCGACACAGACGGCGTCATTGACCACCCCGACTATAATCAAACCCCCGTGATGACCGGTTCAGACTCCATGCCCGACCCCGCTGCCCTGCTCGCCCTGGATGCCCGCCGCTCAGTGCCTTCGCGGCAACTGGGCGAGCCCGGCCCGGACCCGGCCACGCTGCAGCGGATGCTGGCATCGGCCGTACGCGTGCCCGACCACGGCAAGCGCGTACCGTTCCGCTTCCTGAAGATCGCCGGCGATGCACGTCACACTCTGGGCGACTTCCTGGCCGAACGCAGCCGCCAGCGCGACCCGCATGCCGGCGAGGCCGTGTTCGAGAAGGACCGCCAGCGTTTCAGCCACGCCCCGCTGGTGATCGTGGTGGTGGCCAGCCCGCGCCCGGACCCGAAGGTGCCCGAGCAGGAGCAGCTGATGACCGCCGGCTGCGTCTGCTTCGCCCTGCTGCAGGCCGCGCAGGCGCTGGGCTTCGGCGCACAGTGGCTGACGGCCTGGATGGCCTTCGATCCGGTCGTGCAGGCCCACCTGGGCCTGGTCGAGGGCGAACGCATCGCCGGCTTCATCCACATCGGCACCGCCAGGGCCGACGTGCCCGAGCGCGAGCGCCCCGACCCGGCAACCCTGCTGCGGGACTGGACGCCGCCGGCATGACCCTGCCGGCACCGCCGCCGTCGCTGTACCTGGTCGATGCCAGCATCTACGTGTTCCGCGCCTGGCACTCGCTGCCGGACCAGTTCCAGGACGCGCAGGGCTGGCCGACCAATGCCGTGCACGGCTTCGCCCGCTTCCTGCTGGACCTGCTGGAACGCGAGCGCCCGCAGCACATCGCCATCGCCTTCGACGAAGCGCTCGACAGCGGTTTCCGCCACCGCCTGTATCCGGCCTACAAGGCCAACCGTGATCCGGCACCGGAGGCGCTCAAGCGCCAGTTCGTGCACTGCAAGGCGCTGTGCGCGGCGTTGGGCCTGGCGGTCCTGGCCCATCACGACTACGAGGCCGACGACCTGATCGGCAGTGCCCTGCACGTCCACCGCAGCAGCCATCGCGGGGTGATCATCTCCGCCGACAAGGACCTGTCGCAGCTGCTGGCCGACCACGACGAGCAGTGGGACTACGCCCGCAACCAGCGCTGGGACGTGGCCGGGGTGAAGGCCCGGCACGGCGTGCACGCGCACCAGATCGCCGACTACCTGGCGCTGTGCGGTGATGCCGTGGACAACATTCCCGGGGTCAGTGGTGTCGGCAGCAAGTCCGCCGCCGTGCTGCTGGCTCACTTCGGCAGCATGGATGCGCTGTTCGAACGCCTGGACGAGGTGCCGTTCCTGCGCCTGCGTGGCGCTGCACAGATGGCCGTGCGCCTGCGCGAGCAGCGCGAGCACGCCCAGCTCTGGCGCCAGCTGACCACCATCGCGCTGGACGCGCCGCTGGAGGGCAGCCAACCCGGCCTGCTGCGCCAGCCGGCCGACCCGGAACTGCTCGATGGCCTGTGCCAGACCCTGCGCTTCGGCCCGATGACCCGCCGCCGGCTGTTCGGTGCCGCCGGCGTGGCCGACCCCGTTCCCACTCCTTCCTTTTCCAATTCCAGCGAGCCCGCATGAGCCAGCGCAACACCGAAGCCCCGCGTGTCGTCTATGAAGGCAAGTACCAGCGCATGGTGGTGCGTGGCACCTGGGAATACAGCGAACGCACCCATGCCGGCGGCCTGGCCGCGATCATCATCGCGGTGACCCCGGAGGACAAGGTGCTGTTCGTCGAACAGTTCCGCGTGCCGCTGCAGGCCCCCACCATCGAGATGCCGGCCGGCCTGGTCGGCGACATCCACGCCGGCGAGTCGATCGAAGTCTCGGCCGTGCGCGAGCTGGAAGAAGAAACCGGCTGGACCGCCGACCATGCCGAAGTGCTGATGATCGGCCCCACCTCCTCCGGCGCCAGCAGCGAGAAGATCGCCTTCGTGCGCGCCACCGGCCTGCGCCGCATCGGCGACGGTGGCGGTGATGACAGCGAAGACATCACCGTGCACGAGATTCCACGCAGCCAGGCCGCCGCCTGGCTGGTACAGAAGATGGGCGAAGGCTACGAGCTGGATGCCAAGCTCTGGGCCGGGCTGTGGATGATCGAGCACCACCTGGACGGGCGCCCGCGTGGCTGATGCCGACCTGCACCCCGTGCCGGCATTGCTCGGGGCCGGCGATCCTGCGGTCTACACCGTGCACCGGCCGCAGGGCGCTTCGCCGTACCTGCTGCTGGCCGACCACGCCGGGCAGCAGGTGCCGCGCGCGCTGGCCGGACTGGGCCTGGCGCAGGCCGAGCTGGATCGCCACATCGGCTGGGACATCGGCATCGCCGGCACTACCCGCGCACTGGCCGAACGGCTGGATGCGTGGGCGATCGAACAGACCTATTCACGGCTGCTGATCGACTGCAACCGCCCGCTGGCCTCGCCCACGCTGATCCCGGAGGTGAGCGACCACACCGTGGTCCCGGGCAATGCCGGACTGTCGGCGGCGCAGCGGCAGCAGCGCATCGATGCGATCCACGCGCCCTACCACGCGCGCATCGACGCAGAACTGGATGTACGCCGCGATGCCGGCCGCCCCACCCTGCTGGTGATGATGCACAGCTTCACCCCGGCGATGAACGGCACGCAGCGGCCGTGGCATGCCGGCGTGCTGTACCACCGGGACACGCGCTTCGCGCATGCCCTGCTGCAGGCGCTGCGTGACGAAGGCGATCTGGTGGTGGGTGACAACGAACCGTATTCGGTCAGCAGTACCAGCGACTACGCGGTACCGGTGCATGGCGAAGGCCGTGGCCTGGTGCACGTGGAACTGGAGATCCGCCAGGACCTGATCGCCGGCGTCGCCGGGCAGCAGGCCTGGGCCGAGCGGTTGGCGCGGATCTTCAGTGCGCTGCAACCGGAGCTGCTGGCGCTGGGTTGAACGCGCGTGTATCCATGCCGAACCGGTAGTGCCGGCCGCTGGCCGGCAACCTCCGGATCGTTGGATCAGAGCGTTTGCCGGCCAGCGGCCGGCACCACCGCCACCGGCGCCGGGCGCAGGCCCAGTGCGATCGCCACACCCAGCAGGGCGAACAACGCGGCGCCGTATTCGGCGCGCACCAGCCCGGCCAGTGCACTCGGCGAACCGGCGGCGCCGGCATCGGCGTTGGCCACCATCACCAGCACCGCCAGGCCCAGCGCACCGCCGATCTGCTGCGCGGTGGCTGCCATGCCGGAGGCCACGCCCTGCTGTGCAGCCGGCACGCCCTGCCCGGCCACGATCCACATCGCGGTCCACGTCATGCCCTGGCCGATGCTCATCACCACCACACCCGGCAGCAGCGGCCAGAAGTTCGCTGCATGCGGCAGCGACGCTGCAACCCAGGCAATGCCGATGGCGCCGGCCAGCTGCCCGGCCACCAGCACCCTGCGCGCGCTCCAGCGCTGCAATGTCCACTCCGCCAGCTGGATGCCGACCGTGCACACTGCGGTGGCGGGCAGGAACGCGAGGCCGGCCTGCAATGGGCTCCAGCCGTAGCCGTCCTGGAAATACAGCGCCATGAAGTAGTACTGCACGCCGTAGCTGCTCATGAAGGCGAAGGTCAGGCCCAGCGCGGCGCGCAGCCCGGGCAGGCGCAGCAATGCGAACTGCATCAGCGGATCGCGGCTGCGTTGTTCGATCTGCACGAACGCCACCAGCAGCAGCGCCGACAGCAGCAGGCAGCCCAGCGTGGCCGGTGCGGTCCAGCCCCATTCCGGGCCCTGCACCAGGGTGGTCACCAGCAGGCTGCCGCCGAAGGTGACGGTGATGCACCCGGCCAGGTCGAACGAACGGCCGTGTGCACGCGGGCCGTCGGCCGGCAGCCAGGCACCGGCCGCGACCGCGCAGGCGGTGGCCAGCGGCACGATCACGGCCAGCACCGCCGGCCAGCCGAACGCCTGGGTCAGCACGCCACCGAGCAGCGTGCCCAGCGCCAGGCCCACCGCGCTGGCCATGCTCCAGATCGCCAGCGCACGGTTGCGCACCGGACCTTCCGCGTACAGCGTGTTGATCAGCGCCAGCGTGGCCGGGAACAGCAGTGCCGCACCGATGCCCTGCGCCGCGCGCGCGATGATCAGCAGGGTGGCATTCGGCGCCAGCGCGCCGAGCAGCGATGCCAGTGCGAACAGCAGCATGCCCAGCCGGTAGAAGCGGCGGCGGCCGATCAGGTCGGCGGCGCGGCCACCCAGCAGCAGGCTGCCGCCGAACGCGACGGTGTAGGCACTGACCACCCACTGCAGCTGCTGCGCGTTGATCTGCAGCGCGCGGCCCATGTCGTGCAGGGCGACGAAGATGATGGTGGCATCCAGGGCGATGATCAGCTGGGCAGTGGCCAGCAGGGTCAGCGCCCAGCGCGGGTACTTGAGGGGAGGCATCGGCGGTCTGGTGCGGTGGGGGAGCGCAGTCTCATTGATGCAGGGCAATCAATAAACCCCCAACCCACCATATCTGTCATGATTTTCGGCATGAATGGAACCTCGATGGACCTCAATGCGGTGCGCATGCTGGTGCAGGTGGCCGAAGCGCGCAGTTTCACCGTGGCCGCCGGTCAGCTGGGCCTGAGCCAGTCCGGGCTTTCGCGCGCGATCGGCCGGCTGGAGGCCACGCTGGGAGTGAAGCTGCTGCAGCGGAACACCCGCAACGTGGCGCTGACCCCGGATGGCCGCCAGTTCGTCGATCAGGTGGCGCCGCTGTTGTGTGGCCTGGAGGATGCCGAACGCCAGTTGGCCGATCGTCCGTGCACGCCCTCGGGCACCCTGAAGATCAGCGCACCCTCGATGTTCGGGCGCAAGGTGCTGGTGCCGCTGCTGGCGCCGCTGCTGCAACGGCATCCACAACTGCAGGTGGAGGCGGTGCTCAGCGACCGCCTGGTCGATCTGGTCGAGGAAGGTTTCGACGCCGCGCTGCGCACCGGCGCCATCGCCGACCAGCGCATCGTCGCGCGCCCGCTGCGTCCGCTGCGATGGGTGACGGTGGCCAGCCCGGACTACCTCGACCGCTGTGGCGCGCCCGACGATGTGGCCGCCCTGCGGGATCATGCCTGCCTGGCGGTACGCAACCTGCGCAGTGGCCGGCTGGTGGACTGGCAGTTCCTGCAGGACGGGCAACTGCGTGAGTTCACGCCACCGACGCGGATGGTGTTCGACAGCGGCGATCCGCTGGTGGAAGCGGCCATCGCCGGTATCGGCATCGTGCAGGTGATGGATTTCGCCGTGGCCGACGCGCTGGCTGACGGCCGCCTGCAACGCGTGCTGCAGCCGTTCGAGGGCCGCAACCGCGCGCTGTCGCTGATCTACCCACCGTCGCGCCAGCACTCGCCGAAGCTGCAGGTGCTGGCCGACGCGTTGCTGGCCGGGGATTGGTAAATCCACGCCATGCAGCACCCATGGCTATCGGGTAGCGCCGGCCGCTGGCCGGCGGGCCACCTCGGGCGGCGGCGAAACGGACCGCTTAGGCGGTGCCGGCCATCGGCCGGCACTACCGATCAGGCGAAGCCATCGGTCGCGCGCACCAGCGCGTCCACGTTCTCGGGCTCGAACGCCGAATGGCGCGACGCCTTGGCTGTCGGGTAGCGCCGGCCGCTGGCCGGCGGGCCACCTCGGGCGGCGGCGAAACGGACCGCTAAGGCGTTGCCGGCCAGCGGCCGGCACTACCGATCAGGCGAAGCCATCGGTCGCGCGCACCAGCGCGTCCACGTTCTCGGCCTCGAACGCCGAATAGCCGGCGAGCCACCTCGGGCGGCGGCGAAACGGACCGCTAAGGCGGTGCCGGCCAGCGGCCGGCACTACCGATCAGGCGAAGCTATCGGTCGCGCGCACCGGCGCGTCCACGTTCTCGGCCTCGAACGCCGAATGGCCCGACGCCTTGGCTATCGGGTAGCGCCGGCCGCTGGCCGGCGAGCGGCGGAACGGACAGGTAAGGCGTTGCCGGCCAGCGGCCGGCACTACCGATCAGGCGAAGCTATCGGTCGCGCGCACCAGCGCGTCCACGTTCTCGGCCTCGAACGCCGAATGGCCCGACGCCGGGGTGATTTCCAGCTTTGCCTTCGGCCATACCTTGGTCAGGTCCCAGGCGTTGGCCAGCGGGCAGACCACGTCGTAGCGGCCGTGCACGATCACGCCCGGGATGTCAGCGATGCGGTGCGCGTCGCGCAGCAACTGGTCTTCCACCTCGAAGAAGCCGCCGTTGACGAAGTAGTGGTTCTCGATGCGGGCAAACGCCAGCGCAAAATGCGGGTCTTCGTGGCTGTTGATGAAGTCGTCATCGACGTGCAGGAAGCTGGTCGCACCTTCCCACACTGCCCACGCCTTGGCCGCTTCCAGGCGGGTGGCTTCGTCTTCGCTGGTCAGGCGGCGGTGGAAGGCCGAGATCAGGTCATGGCGTTCCACCGACGGGATCGGCTTGAGGTAATGCTCCCACGCATCCGGGAACAGGCGGTTGGCACCTTCCTGGTAGAACCACTCCAGCTCCCAGCGACGCAGCATGAAGATGCCGCGCAGGACCAGTTCGGTCACGCGCTGCGGATGGGTTTCGGCATAGGCCAGGGCCAGTGTCGAACCCCAGCTGCCGCCGAACACCTGCCAGCGATCGACCTTCAGGTGCTCGCGCAGCTTCTCGATGTCGGCAACGAGGTCCCAGGTGGTGTTGTCCACCAGATCCGCGTGCGGGGTGGAGCGACCGGCGCCGCGCTGGTCGAACAGGATGATGCGGTACTTCGACGGGTCGTGGAACTGGCGCATCTTGTCGCTGCAGCCGCCACCCGGGCCACCATGCAGCATCACCACCGGCTTGCCGTCCGGGTTGCCGCACTGCTCGAAGTACAGCGTGTGGCGGTCGTCGACCTTCAGGGTGCCGACGTCGTAGGGGGTGATGGCGGGGTACAGCGTACGCATGCTTGCAGCTCCAGGGTGATGCCCTGCCGGGGCAGGAGAACCTCCATTCTAGGCCGGTCGCCGGCCCAGGGTGATGCGATCGCGCTGCTCAAGGTCCTGCGCAGTCTGCACCTCCGCGAAACCGGCGGCGTCGAACAACGCGCGGATCGCCGCGCCCTGGTCCCATCCGTGCTCGATCAGCAACCAGCCACCGGGCCGCAGGTGGGCCTGACCACCGTCGACGATGCGGCGGATGTCATCCAGGCCATCCACGCCGGAAGCCAGCGCGGTAGCCGGTTCAAAACGCAGGTCGCCCTGTTCCAGATGAGGATCGTCGCTGGCGATATACGGCGGATTGCTGGCTATCAGGTCGAAGCGTGCCCCCTGCAGCGGCGCATACCAGTCGTGCCCGCCTTCGGCGAAGCGGACGTTGCGCAGTTCATGGCGTGCCGCGTTGCGCGCAGCCACCGCCAGCGCGCACGGGCTGGCGTCGGTGGCCAGCACCTGCGCCTGTGGCCGTTCGCTGGCCAGCGCCAGTGCAATCGCACCGCTGCCGGTGCCGAGGTCAGCCAGTTGCAGCGACTGGTCTGACGGCAGGCGCTCCAGTGCCAGCTCGACCAGCAGCTCGGTTTCCGGGCGCGGAATCAGCGTGGCCGGGTCGACTTCCAGGTCCAGCGTCCAGAAACCGCGGCGGCCGGTCAGGTAGGCGACCGGCTCGCCGGCCATGCGGCGGGCCAACAGCGTTTCGAAGGCGGCCTGGTCGGCGGCAGCCAGCGGATCTGTGGCATGCGCGAACAGCCAACTGCGTGGGCGTTCCAGCACGTGCAGCAGCAGCAGTTCGGCTTCGTGGCGGGCGTCGATGCCGCCAAGGCGGGCGCTGGCGTCGGCCACGACCTGGCGCAGGGAGGGTTCGGGTTGGAAGGACATTGCGCAATTGTAGAGCCGGGCCCGTGCTCGGCTGCTTCTGGAGCAGCCGGGCACGGGCTCGGCTCTAGAAAACCGGAATCCGTTCAGGTCCCCGTCCACGGGATAAGGACGGGCTATCGGCCACCTTCGCCTGCTGCGGAAGATTTTCCTTGTCACACAGTCAGTTGCAGGATGGCCACAGCAGGATTCAGTGCCTGCTCATGGCCTTACGATAGACTGTGTCTATTAAATAGATGCAATCAATGCATTGTTCTTATCGCCAGCGAATGGGTAACCTAGCCCCTGTCGATTCACCCGCTCCCCTTCACCAAGAGGAAAAATGATGTCTCTCATCAACACCCAGATCCAGCCGTTCGAAGCCAACGCGTACCACAACGGCGAGTTCATCAAGGTTTCCGACGCCAGCCTGAAGGGCCAGTGGTCCGTCCTGATCTTCATGCCGGCCGCCTTCACCTTCAACTGCCCGACCGAGATCGAGGACGCAGCTGACCATTACGCCGAGTTCAAGAAGGCCGGCGCCGAGGTCTACATCGTCACCACCGATACCCACTTCTCGCACAAGGTGTGGCACGAGACCTCGCCGGCCGTCGGCAAGGCCCAGTTCCCGCTGGTCGGCGACCCGACCCACCAGCTGACCAACGCCTTCGGCGTGCACATTCCGGAAGAAGGCCTGGCCCTGCGCGGCACCTTCATCATCAACCCGGAAGGCGTGATCAAGACCCTGGAGATCCACTCCAACGAGATCGCCCGTGACGTCTCCGAGACCCTGCGCAAGCTGAAGGCTGCCCAGTTCACCGCCGCCAACCCGAACCAGGTGTGCCCGGCCAAGTGGAAGGAAGGCGAGAAGACCCTGACCCCGTCGCTGGACCTGGTCGGCAAGATCTAACGCCGTACCGGCCTGCCATGGCCCCACGCCACGGCGCGCCCTTCATCCCCATGCCGGTGCTCTGCCGGCGTGGGGGTGAACCCAAGACAGCCAACGCTCGCCCGCCTTGGCCAGCCAGCCCCTTCCACGGTCGCTGTCTTGGGTTCACCCCTACCCCCAGCTGGTCCGCTACCTTGTACAGCGGTGCCACGCCCCCTGTTTGCCTGAAGCCAGGAGAAGACCGATGTTGGACGCCAACCTGCAGTCGCAGCTGAAGACCTATCTGGAGCGCGTGACCCGCCCGATCCAGATCACCGCGCACGCCGACGACGGCGCCAAGTCGCAGGAAATGCTGGAGCTGCTGCAGACCCTGGAAAGCCTGTCGGACAAGATCTCGCTGCAGGTCCTGCGCGATGGCCAGGGCCGCGTGCCGTCCTTCGACCTGGGCACGCCGGGCCAGGATATCCACCTGACCTTCGCCGGCCTGCCGATGGGCCATGAATTCACCTCGCTGGTGCTGGCGCTGCTGCAGGTCGGCGGTCATCCGTCCAAGGCCACCGCCGAGCTGATCGAGCAGGTGCAGAACCTGGAAGGCGAGTACGCGTTCGAAACCTACTTCTCGCTGTCCTGCCAGAACTGCCCGGACGTGGTGCAGGCGCTGAACCTGGCCGCGGTGCTCAACCCTCGCATCCGGCACGTGGCCATCGACGGCGCCCTGTTCCAGGACGAAGTCGAGAAGCGCGAGATCATGTCAGTGCCGACCGTGTACCTCAACGGTGAAGTATTCGACCAGGGCCGCATGACCCTCGAGCAGATCGTGGCCAAGCTGGACACCAATGCCGGCAAGCGCGACGCCGAGAAGATCGCCGCCAAGGACGCCTTCGACGTGCTGGTGGTCGGCGGTGGCCCGGCCGGTGCGGCAGCGGCGATCTACGCCGCGCGCAAGGGGATCCGCACCGGCATCGCCGCCGAGCGCTTCGGTGGACAGGTGCTGGACACCATGGCCATCGAGAACTTCATTTCGGTGAAGGAAACCGAGGGCCCGAAGCTGGCCACGGCGCTGGAACAGCACGTGCGCGAGTACGACGTGGACATCATGAACCTGCAGCGTGCCAGCGCGCTGGTGCCGGCCGGCGAAGACGGCCTGGTGCAGGTGCAGCTGGAGAACGGCGCGGTGCTGAAGTCGCGTTCGGTGATCCTGTCCACCGGCGCGCGCTGGCGGCAGATGAACGTGCCGGGCGAAGACCAGTACCGCAACAAGGGCGTGGCCTATTGCCCGCACTGCGATGGCCCGCTGTTCAAGGGCAAGCGCGTGGCGGTGATCGGCGGTGGCAATTCCGGCGTGGAAGCGGCCATCGATCTGGCCGGCATCGTGTCGCATGTAACCCTGCTGGAGTTCGATTCCAGCCTGCGTGCCGACGAAGTGCTGCAGAAGAAGCTGCGCAGCCTGGCCAACGTGACGGTGCTGACCAGCGCACAGACCACCGAAGTGCTGGGCGACGGCAGCAAGGTCACCGGCCTGGTGTACAAGGACCGCATCGGCGGCGATGCCCACCGCGTCGAGCTGGAAGGCATCTTCGTGCAGATCGGCCTGCTGCCCAACACCGAGTGGCTGAAGGATGTGGTGGCGCTTTCGCCGCGTGGCGAAATCGTCATCGACGACCGCGGCCAGACCAACCTGCCGGGTGTGTTCGCTGCTGGCGATTGCACGACGGTGCCCTACAAGCAGATCATCATCGCCATGGGCGCCGGCTCGACCGCCGCACTGAGCGCGTTCGACCACCTGATCCGCTCGTCGGTGAGCAACAGCAGCGGTGCCGTTGCTGAAGCGGCCTGATCCACCGTTCCCAGATCACCGGGAACATTGTCTGCCTGTCGGGTAACCACGCCGTCAGCCGGTCCGTTACCCTTGGGGTGTAAGGATGAACCTACGTGATCTGAAGTACCTGGTAGCCCTGGCCGACCACAAGCATTTCGGCCGGGCTGCCGCCTCCTGCTTCGTCAGCCAGCCCACGCTGTCCACCCAGATCCGCAAGCTGGAAGAGGAACTGGGCCTGCCGCTGGTGGAACGCGCACCGCGCAAGGTGATGCTGACCCCGGCCGGCCAGGAAGCGGCGGCACGGGCACGGGTGATCGTGTCCGAAGTGGAACAACTGAAGGAAGCGGCGCGACGCAGCCGCGACCCGGAAGCCGGCACGGTGCGCCTGGGCATCTTCCCGACCCTCGGCCCGTACCTGCTGCCGCATGTGATTCCGCGCATCCGTGAACGCTTCCCGGAGCTGGAACTGCTGCTCGTCGAGGAAAAGAGCGACGTGCTGCTGGACCGCCTGCGCGAAGGCAAGCTGGATGCTGCGTTGCTGGCGCTGCCGGTGATAGACGATCAGCTGCATGCCGAGTTCCTGTTCGAGGAACCGTTCCTGCTGGCCGTCTCCGGCCGCCACCCGCTGGCCCGTCGCGAACACCTGGACGTGCAGGAGCTGGCCACGCAGAAGCTGCTGCTGCTGGAAGACGGGCATTGCCTGCGCGACCAGGCGCTGGAAGTCTGCCGCCTGTTCGGCGCCAACGAGAAGTCCGAATTCCGCGCCACCAGCCTGGAAACCCTGCGCCAGATGGTCGCCGCTGACGTCGGCATCACCCTGCTGCCGAGCCTGTCGGTGCAGCCACCGGTGCCGCGCTCGAACAACATCCGCCTGCTCGATTTCACCGGCGAGGGTCGTCCCAGCCGCCGCATCGCCATGATCTGGCGCCGCAGCTCGGCCATGAACGACTTCCTGATGGAGCTGGCCGACCAGTTCAAGCGCCTGCCGCAGGCACTGTTCACCCTGGACGCGCTGCACGCCACGTCCGATGCGGCAGCCCTGCCCGGCCCCGCGCTGAACGGCTGAGCCCCCGCAGCACCGGCCCGGAATCGGCAGGAGTCGATTCCGGCCGCATTTGTCCCCACAATACAGACAGGCGGCGCCAGCAGGTGCCGCCTTTTGCATGGCTTTCAACCAAGGAGCTTCACCATGAACACCGCCAGCGGCCTGCCGCCGTCGATCACCGTTTCTTCCTTCGACATGGACCGCCTGGACGCCATGCTCGAGTCCCCTGCGCTGAGCCAGACGCCTGCCGCGCTCGCGCTTGCTGAAGAACTCAACCGGGCCACCGTGCTGGCGCCGGACCAGATTCCCGAAGGCATCGTCATGATGCATTCGCGCGTGGAGTGCGAAGATGAAGTGTCGGGCGAAAAGCACGTCCTGACCTTGGTTTTCCCCCGCGAAGCCAATGTCGATGAAGGCAAGGTCTCCGTGCTGGCCCCGGTCGGCACCGCCCTGCTGGGCCTGGCGATCGGCCAGAGCATCGACTGGAACGCGCCCGGCGGCCGCAAGCTGCGCCTGCGCGTGACGGCTGTCCACAACGATCACCCCTGATTACCGCTGCGCACTGCGCGCGATTCGATTCCCTTGCACCAGGAGCCGTAATGAGTACCCCGTCCAAACTGTCCCAGCTGCGCGAACTGTCCGTGGTCGTTGCCGATACCGGTGACTACGAGGCGATCAAGCGCCTGCAGCCGGTGGACTGCACCACCAACCCGACCCTGGTGAAGAAGGCGCTGGACCTGCCGGTCTATGCCGACCTGATCGAACGTGAACTGGCCTGGGGCCGCCAGCAGGGTGGCGACCGTGAAACCGTGGTGCACGCGGTGGCCGACCGCCTGACCATCGGCGTCGGCGCGCTGCTGAGCACGCTGGTGCCGGGCCGGGTGTCCACCGAAGTGGATGCCGACCAGGCCCACGACACCGCCGCCACCGTGGCCAAGGCGCGCCAGTTCATCCAGATGTACGCCGACGCCGGCGTGCCGCGCGAGAAGATCCTGATCAAGATCGCCGCGACCTGGGAAGGCGTGGAAGCCGCGCGCGTGCTGCAGGCCGAAGGCATCGACTGCAACCTGACCCTGATCTTCAACCCGACCCAGGCGCTGGCCTGCAGCGAGGCCGGCGCGTTTCTGATCTCCCCCTTCGTCGGTCGCATCCTGGACTGGTACGTGGCCAACGGCCAGACCCCGGCCACCATCGACGAAGACCCGGGCGTGAAGTTCGTGCGCGGCGTCTATGCCGAATTCAAGCGCCGTGGTTCGAAGACGGTGGTGATGGGCGCCTCGTTCCGTTCGACCGCGCAGATCGAAGCGCTGGCCGGCTGCGACCGCCTGACGATTTCGCCGGATCTGCTGGAGAAGCTGGACGCCGACCACGGCGAGCTGCCGCGCAAGCTGGTGGCCGGCGCCGCCGATGGCGCGGCGGTGACCCCGATCGACGCGGCGACGTTCGCAGCAGACCTGGCGGCCGATCCGATGGCGACCGAGAAGCTGGCGACGGGTATCGAGGCGTTTGCCAAGGATCTGGAAGCACTGCGCGAGCGGATCCGCGCGGCACTGTGATTCCGGCCAACGGCTGAGCCCCTCGTGGCGGGGGGCTCAGAGCAACAACCGTGCTGGGTCGGGCGGGTTGGGTTCGCGGGAGACGCCGTGAATCCATCCCTGGAGGCTTGGCCGCCGCATCCATGCGGCGGACACTCCCGCGAACCC
The DNA here is from genome assembly GCF_059371555.1 of Stenotrophomonas sp. YJH_SMC_10. Lineage (NCBI taxonomy): Bacteria > Pseudomonadati > Pseudomonadota > Gammaproteobacteria > Lysobacterales > Lysobacteraceae > Stenotrophomonas > Stenotrophomonas sp. YJH_SMC_10. The sequence goes on from NZ_JCAFUS010000018.1 coordinate 61,334, forward strand.
AACCCGCCCGCCCTCTGACAGTTTCCTGTGGCCGCCCGCCACGGAAGAAAGAAAGAAGAGCAACAGCGGGTCGCGCGCTTCGCTCGCTCGGAGCCGAGCATGGCTCCGCTCTACAGAAAGCACTGCAGGACCAAACAAAAAGGACGCGGCGAAGGCCGCGTCCTTTCTGTTTTCCTTCAGTCGTCAGTAACCCATGCTCTTGCCCACCGTCACCGGGAAACTGTCGATGGTGGGACGGGGGCGGCTGCCAGGACCGTAGGCGCCATGAATGGCGCCATCGAGCCCCCATGGGTGAGGGCGCTTTGCTTGCGAAGCACTGCTTCGCAAGCGCCCGAACGCACAGCCGCCAGCGGCTGGGCCGGACCCCGGAGGGGGGTTTACGGCGTGTCCTGCCGGCCGCCCCCGTCCCGCCCAACCATCAGCAACCCAGAGCCGCTTTGGATGTTGATGTTGACGTTGCCCGCCGCAGGCGGACCACCGCGCGTCAGCGCGGCGCCTCCACATCCAGCCCGATCGGGCAGCTCACGCCGGTGCCACCAATACCGCAGTAGCCGTTCGGGTTCTTCGCCAGGTACTGCTGGTGGTAGTCCTCGGCGTAGTAGTACGCCGGTGCCGGATACACGATCTCGGTGGTGATCGGGCCGTAGCCGGCCGCATCCAGCTGTGCCTGGTAGGCCTCGCGGCTGGCCAGCGCAGCGGCGTACTGTGCCTCGTCAGTGGCATGGATCGCCGAACGGTACTGGGTGCCGGTGTCGTTGCCCTGGCGCATGCCCTGGGTCGGGTCGTGGCTTTCCCAGAACAGCTGCAACAGCCGTTCCAGGCTCACCACCGCCGGGTCGAACACCACCTGCACCACTTCGGTGTGGCCGGTCAGGCCCGAGCAGACCTCTTCATAGGTCGGGTTCGGGGTGATGCCGCCGGCGTAGCCGACCGAGGTGCTGTACACGCCCGGCTCGGTCCAGAACTTGCGCTCGGCGCCCCAGAAGCAGCCCAGCGCGAAACGGATCTGCTGCAGGCCGGCGAAGCGGTCCTTCAGCGGATGGCTGTTCACGAAGTGCTGGTTGCTGTGCAGCGGCAATGGCTGCTCACGTCCCGGCAGTGCCTCTTCCGGGCGCGGCAGGCGCTGCTTGAAGGCCCCGATGCCGAGGATGCCCTGGCCAATTCCCAACATGATGCACTCCTACGCCGGCTGTCCGGCCCAATCGTCTGCATCAGAAATGGGGGCGTCCGCGGCCGGGCCCAAGTCCAGCGCGGCGATGATGTCCTCCGCCTGCGGCCGCGCCGCGTCGGGGATGCCGACCCGCAGCACGCCGAACAACGGCAGCTCGCCCATGCCGCCCAGCAGCTGCTCGCCGAACACAAAGGCCGGGATGCCGGCGTTTTCCAGCGCGTGCTTGACCAGATGGGCGTCGAACAGGTTGTCGGCCTTGTACACGATGTGCATGCGGCGGCTCCGTGGGACAGGGTTCCAGCATACGCCCGGGGGCTGAATGGTAGTGGTGACGGCGCATGGCCATTCTGCCGGCCAGCGGCCAGCACTACCGACCTGCGCGTCGATCCGCGTTCCGCCGGCCAGCGGCCGGCGCTACCGACCTGCGCGTCGATCCGCGTTCCGCCGGCCAGCGGCCGGCGCTACCGACCTGCGCGTCGATCCGCGTTCCGCCGGCCAGCGGCCGGCGCTACCGACCTGCGCGTCGATCCGCGTTCCGCCGGCCAGCGGCCGGC
>NZ_JCAFUS010000019.1:0-59084 GCF_059371555.1 Stenotrophomonas sp. YJH_SMC_10
GAAGATGAGTTCGAAGGTCGCATCGGTGCAAACCGCGCAAAGGCGGTGGCCAATGGCTGACCAGCTGCTCAACGTGCATCCAGTGCGCGTAGTGGTGAACGCGAAGTTCATTGCGAGTCCCGGTGTGTCCGTGCTTGAGGGCCGCTTCCAGTGCGAACTGGATTGCGGCCACATCGTCATCCGCCCAGGAGAGCACGTGCGCGGCACCAGGTTCTCTATTCGGGCGCCCCACAGCGCCCCGTGCAACCAATGCAAGAAGGAGCCCGACCATGGCTGAGCGAAAGCCGTACGGCCGCACTGGCGACGATATGGATCTGCCCGAGGGCAAGAACTGCGGCGACTGCGTGCATTGCCGACGCTGCACCGCCATGTTCGGCCACATTCCTGCAGACGAAAGCTGTGACTGGTCGCCGTCTCGATTCCGGGCCGTCGAAGGAGCCACGCCTTGATCGGCGAGATCCTCCAATTCCGTGACCTGCAGGAACTCTGCCAGCCCGGGAAGCGCCCGCGACTGGCAACCGTCGAGCGCTGGGCGCGCGATCGCCACATCCGATTTCAGTACGACGCCCGCGGCGGAATCTGGACCACCACGACAGCATTGAACGAGGCACTGGGCCTCACAGTGCCCGCCAGCAATGGCGACACCTATTCGACCGACCTGCTCTAACGGACACCGCTGAGAACATGGCACGCCCTCGTAAGGCTCCTTCGAACCTCCCCAAGCACATCGACTACGGCAAGGTGCCACAAGGCGTCTACTGGGACGGGACCGGCCGTGGGCGATGGTATGTGCGCGATGTCCATCCGGAGGGGCATGGAACGAAGTGCAAGACCGTGGCCGGCCCGGCCGCGCGGCTATCGGACCTACATGCGATCGCAGAAGCTCGCGGGGGCGAGGCGCAAAGGGGTACCGTCGCCTACGTCATCGACCAACACGCGAAGAGCTTCGCGTTCTCCCAGCTCGGTACCACCACGCAGCAGCACTATCGTGACTACGCGAAGGCGATCAAGGTGTTCCCTCTGAAGAACGGGAGCAAGCTGGGTGATGCCGTCGTGGACCGCCTGTCGCCAGGGTTCATCCGCCGGCTGATCGACATCATTGCCCAAGGCCGACCTGGCACAAAGCCAGGTGATGCATCCATTCCCGGCTACCCGACCAAGGCGAACCACTGGCTTAGCTACCTGCGCCGCGTCTTTGGCTGGGCGCGCGAGCATGACCATGTGACGACCAACCCCGCCGCCGGCATCAAGAAGGTTAAAGAAAAGCGCGACCACCGCATGCCGGAGCGCGACGTGTTCCGGGCGGTGCAGGACTATGCAAGACGCTGCAGCGAACGTGGTGCGCGCGAGAAGGGAGCGCTACCGGCCTACCTGTGGGCAGCGATGGAGCTGGCTTACCAGGCCCGCTTGCGCGGCATCGAGGTTCGAACGCTGACCGATCACCATGTGAAGGGAGAGGTCCTTCAGACCAACCGCCGCAAAGGCAGTCGCGACAACCTGGTGCGCAAGGGCGAACAAACTGAACTCGCGATCCGGGTCCTGCAGGATCGCCGTGCCGCCATCTGGGCCAAACGCGGCATTAATCAGTTCAATGCCCCACTGTCCGCAAAGTTGCGACCACTGTTCGTCAGCGAAGACGGCGAAATGCTCACCGGGCACGGATGGCACACCACTTGGGGTCGACTGATGCGCAACGCGGTGAGGGACGGAATCATCAAGGCAGATGAGCGCTTTGCGCTGCACGGCCTAAAGCATCGCGGGGTAACTGACACCAAAGGCAACAAGAAGGAAGCCAGCGGCCATGTAACCGACTCGATGTTGAACGTTTACGATCATTCTTTGCCAACTGTGGCGGAATCAGATCCCGCGCCGTAGGGACTCAGCGAATGGGGAAGCCGTAAAACGCAGACAATGCCGCAGTAATGATGTTTGCGGCGACTGTGGTACCAATCTTCCAGGTCCCGGACAGAGTCTTTCCTAAGGCAGTTGCCACCCACCCTTTGACATTGGCGCCAAGCTCCTTCGCCATTCCGGGTGCTGCTCCATCGGCGCTGATCGCCATCTTGAGCGACTCAGCGTCGCCGTCCGAAAGTCCAGACCGCTTTAACTCCGAGATCAGCGTGGCCAAGTCACCGAGGGTGACGCCACTGTTGATCTTGGCGACATTGTGGTCACCGAACTGAATCACAGAGTTATCACCCATCACCACGTTCTGAAAAATGGTCTCCACTCGCTCTTTCATTTCTCCACTCACTGGACTCTTGAACGCGTCATCCGAAGGCAGGGCTTCCTTTAGCTCAAGCACAAACTCCAGAAGGCGGGATCGCACCTGGAGCAGAATCTGATCCCAGGCTCCGTGGGAAGTAACGCCATAGAGGCGCTCGATCACACAGTGAGGCTGCAGCGCGCCTGCAAACAAGCCACCAAGATCGACCGGGAATGGAATGACGATGTTGTCTTTGCCGGCCCACGCCTGGATCGACCTAATTCCCTCCCGCACGGTCGTCTCGGTGAGCCGCTTCCGCATCTGATCGTCAAGATGAAAAATCGGCAGCGATTGCTTGGTTACCGTCCGTGCGCCGGCTGAAATAGTGGCCTGGAGTTCCAGTTCTATCTTTCGGTAGGAAGGTATTTCCGCGTCGACAGCGTACCCGGACAGCTCGTTCATGCACCAAGTCGCTAGGGGCTTGTTCCCAAGATTAGAGGCAAGCACACGCGCCTTCAGCAAGGCTGTTGCGATGTCGCACTGCTCGGAACTCAGAACATCAATGATCTCTGCAGCCAAGCTCACACTCGATCTCCATTCGAAAGCGCCCAGCATTCCTGAACAAACTGCAACAAGGCAGCCCGAACCGTAGTCCCATCATGGGGGACGCGAGCCTGATTTTCAGGATGCAATTCAGGACAGGCCAAGTTATCCACAGCAAACGCCATCTAACTTATTGATTCCAATGGCGCGCCCGACAGGAATCGAACCTGTAACCGCCGGCTTAGAAGGCCGGTGCTCTATCCAGTTGAGCTACGGGCGCCCGGACCGGAACGGTGTCCAATCCGACGTGATGTGGGATTGGTCGGGGTAGAGGGATTCGAACCCCCGACATCCTGCTCCCAAAGCAGGCGCGCTACCAGACTGCGCTATACCCCGGTCTTGCAATCCCCTCGGGCCAGGCCCGGGGAGCTGGTCATTGTCGCCAAGCCGGTCGCGAACTGTCAACGCGGCCGGCTCGACGCTGGTCCCCGCCACAGCGCCGTACGCAGTCATCGGCTATGCTCGCGGTCATCGGCCGGATGGCCGTCCCGATCCTCATTCGCACGGAGAATACGCATGCGCAGCGGCAACCCGGCTCTTTCCGAGTCGACCTTCCTCGACCTCGCCAGCGGTTCGGTGGTGACCAGCCCCGACCAGGTGATGACCCTCAACGGCACCGCCAACAAGACCGGCCTCCTGCTGCTGCTGACCGTGCTGACCGCAGCGTTCGCCTGGAGCCAGTCGGTCGACGACTACGGCCAGATCTCCGGCAGCGCGAGCCTGTACGCCATCGGTGGCGCGATCGGCGGCCTGGTGCTGGCGCTGATCACCATCTTCAAGAAGGAATGGTCGCCGGTGACCGCGCCGATGTACGCGCTGGTCGAAGGCCTGTTCCTGGGCGCCGTGTCGGCGCTGTTCAACATGAAGTACCCGGGCATCGTGTTCCAGGCCGTGCTGCTGACCTTCGGCACGCTGGCCGCGCTGCTGGTCGCGTACCGCAGCGGCGTGATCAAGGCCACCGAGAACTTCAAGATGGGCGTGGTCGCCGCCACCGGCGGCATTGCCCTGCTCTACCTGGCCTCGTTCGTGCTGGGCTTCTTCAACATCAACGTGCCGGTGATCCACGACGCCAGCTGGCTGGGCATCGCCTTCAGCCTGTTCGTGGTGGTCGTGGCCGCGCTGAACCTGGTGCTGGACTTCGACTTCATCGAAACCGGCGTCGCCCAGCGTGCGCCGAAGTACATGGAGTGGTATGGCGCATTCGGCCTGATGGTGACCCTGGTCTGGCTGTACGTGGAATTCCTGCGCCTGCTCTCGAAGATCCAGCAGCGCTGAGTCCAGCCACGCCGTAAACGACAGGCCGCGATCCGCAAGGGTCGCGGCTTTTTTTGTAGAGTCGAGCAAGCCCACACGTCCCCTGCCCCCATGCCCGACACCTTCCACAGCTACCGCCCGGCGGAGGGCCACCGCCTGCCGCATGACCCGTTCAACGCCATCATCGGCCCGCGCCCGATCGGCTGGATTTCCAGCCAGGACGCGGGCGGCACGTTGAACCTGGCGCCCTACAGCTTCTTCAACGCCTTCAACTACACCCCGCCGATCATCGGGTTCTCCAGCCAGGGCCGCAAAGACTCGCTGCGCAACATCGAAGCCACTGGAGAGTTCGTCTGGAACCTGGCCACCTTCGACCTGGCCGAGGCCATGAACGAAAGCTGCCGTGCGGTCGCGCCGGATGTCGACGAGTTCGCCCTCGCCGGCCTGTCCCCGCTGGCCTCCACGCAGGTCGCACCACCGCGGGTGGCACAAAGCCCGGTCAGCATGGAATGCCGCTGCACCCAGATCGTGCGCCTGCGCGATGCCGCCGGACAGGACACCCAAGGCTGGCTGGTGCTGGGCGAGGTGGTGGCGGTGCATATCGATGCACGGTTGCTGATCGATGGCATCTACGACACTGCCGCAGCGGCACCGATCCTGCGCGGCGGCGGCCCCGCCGATTACTTCCGTATCGGCGCCGAACAGCGCTTCCGCATGTTCCGCCCGACCTGATCCCAGCCCTTTGCGGGGCAATCCGCAGACTCACCGACGCTATCACCACCACGGCTGCAGCCGCGCGGCTACCCGGCCGCGCCCATCGGTGCAGCGTAGTGCGCCGCGAGGTGCTCGACCAGCGCGCGCACCTTGGGCGCGAGCGCACGTGCATGCGGATACAGCGCGAAATAGCGCCGCTGGCCGGCATGCCAGGCCGGCAGCACCCGGATCAAACGACCGGCGCGCAGGTCCTCCTGCACCGTCAACGCGGTGAACAGGCTGATGCCCATTCCGGCCAGCGCGGCGGCGTACAGCGCAGGCGTGGCATCCACACGCAGGCGCTGTCCGGCTTCAACGCTCACGCAGGCGCCGCGCGGCCCCTGCAACTGCCAGGGCGGCATTGATGGGGTGGGACTGAACCCCAGCAGCGTGTGCTGCTCCAGATCCGCAGCCTGCCGCGGCAGGCCATGCCGGGCCAGGTAGGCCGGTGCGGCGACCAGGATGCGCGGGCAGCTGGCCAGCTCGCGCGCGACCAGCTGGCTGTCCGGCAACGAAGCCGCGATGCGCAGAGCCAGGTCAAAACCACCGCCCACGACATCGACCAGCTGATCATCCGCCGACAGGTCCAGCGTGACCTGCGGGTAACGCTGCAGGAACGAGGGCAGCCAATGCGGCAGTTCCTGGCTGGCCACCACCTGCGGCACGCTGATCCGCACCCTGCCACTGGGTTGCGCCTGCCCGGCGCGGGCACGATCGTCCGCCTCCTGCAGGCGGTCCAGCAGCGTTGCCGCCTCGCGGTAGTAATCGCGCCCGGCCTCGGTCAACGACAGCCGACGGCTGTTGCGATCAAGCAGGCGCACCTGCAGGTGGTCTTCCAGCTGCCGCAGTTGCCGCGACATCGCCGAATGGGTGGTGCCCAGGCGTTCGGCGGCGGAGGTAAAGCTGCCCGCGTCAACGATGGCGCGCAGCGCACGCAGGGCGGCGAAGTGATCCATCGGTGGGCAGCTCCACGTGGCGGGGCCCACGGCATGCGGGCCCCGCCAGCTTATCAAGCGCCGTCGCCGGCCTTGCGCACCGGCAGTGCCAGGATCGCGTCAGTCGTCATGACATCACCAAAGGCGTCCTCGATCTGGGCCAGCGAGGCTTCATGCAGCGCGCGATGGCCGATGCGCTGGCCGCCAGCCAGATCCAGGTCGCGGCTGGCGCTGGCATCGGACGAGACGATCACCCGGTAACCACGGGGCGCGGCCGCCGCGTCGCGCGCGGCACCAGCCACGCAGGCATGGGTCTGCAGGCCGGTGACGATCAGGGTGTCGATGCCAGCGTTCTTCAGCACCTGATCGAGCACGGCGGCGGAGGCGCCGGCGAACACGCTGACGTTGTCCTTCTGCACCACGGTCTCGCCCTGGCGCGGCTGCAGGTCGCGATGGAAGGCCGCGTTGATGCTGCCCTGTGCGAACAGCGGCGCACCCGCCGGCAGGACGTGCTGCACATGGATCACGCGGATGCCATGAGCATCGGCGAATTCGACCACCCGCTTCGCCTGGCGCAGCGCGGCCTGGCCATCGGGAATGACCATGCGGCCACCGGCAAAGCCCGGTGCGGCCTTGGCATCGAAGTACTCGTTCTGGAAGTCGATCACCAGCACGGCGGTCTTCGCCGCGTCGAGCGAGCTCGCACGCGGTGCCCCTGCGATGTGGCGGATGGTGGGATGGGCCGGCTCGGCGGCGGCGACCGGGGCGGTGGCGGCCATGCCGATCAGACTGGCCAGACCGAAAGCGGTGAGATTCATGTGCGGATTCCTGCGATGGGTGTGGAGCACAGGATGCGGAGCGCCTGGCGCAACGAACCAGCCCCGCAGGGGCACATGATCTGTGCGGAATCCGCACAGGCCATCCCCCTGAAGCCACCCCATGGGTGGCTGCGGACCAACGCCCCGTCATCCACACATGGCGTGGTTACCGGGTCTGCCCATAACGCAACGGGGCGCCCGAAGGCGCCCCGCTGTGGATCCAACCGAGGTCGGCCGGCCGCTTACAGGCGGCGGGCGATGGCCTGGGCAAAGCTCATGGTGGTGCCGGTGCCGCCCAGGTCGCCGGTCAGCGAATCCTTGGCTTCCATGGTTGCCACGATGGCCTTGCGCAGGCGCTCGGCGTTTTCCGGCTGGCCGACATGGTCCAGCATCTGCGCGGCAGCCAGCAGCAGCGCGCACGGATTGGCCTTGCCCTGGCCGGCGATGTCCGGCGCGGTGCCGTGCACGGCTTCGAAGATCGCCGCGTCCTTGCCGATGTTGGCACCCGGGGCCAGGCCCAGGCCGCCGACCAGGCCGGCGCACAGGTCGGAGATGATGTCGCCGAACAGGTTGGTGGTGACGATCACATCGAACTGTTCCGGACGCATCACCAGCTGCATGCAGCAGTTGTCGACGATCATTTCCTGGAATTCGATGTCCGGATACTGCGCGGCCACTTCACGGGCGACATTCAGGAACAGGCCCGAGGTCGACTTGATGATGTTGGCCTTGTGCACGGCGGTGACCTTCTTGCGGCCGGTGCTCTTGGCCAGCTCGAAGGCGTAGCGCACGATGCGCTCGGAACCCTTGCGGGTGATGCGGGTGCCGGAGAAGGCGGTTTCGCCGTCGGCCGACACTTCCTGGCCTTCGGCCAGGTAGGCACCTTCGGTGTTCTCACGGACGGTGATCAGGTCGACGTTGTCGAAACGCGACTTGGTATTCGGGAAGGTGTGGGCCGGACGCACGTTGGCGTACAGGTCGAAGTGGCGGCGCAGGCTGACGTTGATCGAGGTGAAGCCACCACCGACCGGGGTGGTCAGCGGGCTCTTCAGCGCGACCTTGTTGCGCGCGATCGATTCAAGGGTCACCGCCGGCATCAGGTCGCCGTGCTTCTCCAGGGCCACCAGGCCGGCGTCGGCGTCTTCGTACTCCAGGCCCGTCTTGAGCTGGTCCAGCACGAACAGGGTGGCGTCCATGATTTCCGGGCCAATGCCGTCGCCGCGGATGACCGTAATTTTCTGCGTCATTGATCGATGTTCCGAACAGGGGGAAAAACGCCGTCCGGACGTGCCCGGAAACGCCGGCGCAAAGGAAGTTTCACCGGCAATTATGCCTGAGCCGGGGCCGAGGTCCCAAATAGACCATGGTCCCAGTTCCCGGCTCAGGCAGAATTGCCCGCGCATCCCACCTTATCCCCGCGCCTGTCGGCGCGCCCCTTCAACAAGAAGGGGCTCCTGGGCTGTTGGATCGTGGGGAAGGCCCCCTTGCAGGTCCGGTAGTGCCGGCCGCTGGCCGGCAACCTCGGCCATGTGGGGTTCAGGAAATGCCGGCCCGCGGCCGGCACTTCCGGAGCACTCAGTGCTCGTGCGCTGCCGGGGCGGCGGCGCCACCTTCAAGCTGGTCGAGGAAATCGACCGCGCGGCGCAGGTGCGGGATCACGATGGAACCGCCCACCACCAGGCCGACCGAGAAGGTCTCGAAGAACTCCTCGCGGGTGACCCCGGCGTCCTTGCACTGGGCCACGTGGTAGCTGATGCAGTCGTCGCAGCGCAGCACCATCGAGGCCACCAGGCCCAGCAGCTCCTTGGTCTTCACATCCAGCGCGCCGGCCTGGTAGGTCTGCGTGTCCAGCGCGAAGAAGCGCCGCACCACCTGGTTCGGCTCACCCAGGATGCGCTCGTTCATGCGCTTGCGGAACTCGGTGAACTCGGCGATGCGGTCCTTGCTGCCGTCGTCGGCCGCGCTCATGCCTGGCCCTGCCCGGCCAGCAGCGGCTCGAGCTTGCCTTCACGGTGCAGGACCATCATGTCGTCGTAGCCGCCGACGTGGACGTCGCCGATGAAGATCTGCGGCACGCTGGTACGGCGGGTCTTGGCCACCATCTTCTCGCGCTCGGCCGGGTCCAGGTCGATGCGGACCTCGGTCCACTGCTGGCCCTTGCTCTTCAGGAAGTTCTTGGCGGCCACGCAGTACGGGCAGACGGCGGTGGAATAGAGGGTGATGGCGGGGGCACCGCCGGCGGTCTGGGCTGTCACGGGAAACTCCACGATGGATCGACGGTCTACATATGGTACCGGTGCGCTGGAATTTCCACGCCACGGCCGCAACACTGTGGATTAACGAATGGTTGCCCCCTGCCCTGCCAGGCTGGGCGCGCCCCGCCCGAGGACCTTCTGCTTGCGAGCCCTGCTGCTGACTACCGCCGTCACCCTGGCCCTGGCCATGCCGCTGGCCCAGGCCCAGGAGAAGCTGCCTGACATCGGCTCCTCGGCCGGCGAGCTGCTGACCCCGGCCCGCCAGGCCGAGTACGGCGCAATGATGCTGCGCGAGCTGCGCAACTATGGCTACCTGCTGGACGATCCGCTGGTCAACGACTGGCTGCAGACCATGGGTACCCGGCTTGGCTCCAACAGTGACCAGCCACGGCAGCCCTATACCTTCTTCGTGATGAAGGACCGCCAGATCAACGCCTTCGCCACGCTGGGCGGCTACATCGGCGTCAATGCCGGCCTGGTGCTGACCGCCGAGCGCGAGGACGAGGTGGCTGCGGTGCTGTCCCACGAAATCGCCCACGTCACCCAGCAGCATGTGCTGCGCGGCGTCGAGCGTGCCCAGCGTGACCAGATCCCGATCCTGCTGGGCATGCTGGCGGCGGTGGTGGCCGCGCAGGCCAGCAACAGCACCTCGTCCGGCAACGCGACGATGGCCGCGATCAGTTCAGGCATGGGCCTGATGCAGCAACGGCAGATCAACTACACCCGTTCCAACGAGTCCGAGGCCGACCGCCTCGGCATCCGTACCCTGTCGCGCAGCGGCTACGACGTGGATGCCATGGCCGGCTTCTTCGAACGGATGTCGGCGGCCATGCGCGGCAATGAAGGCGGCTACAGCGTGCCCGAGTTCCTGCGCACCCACCCGGTCAACATCACCCGCATCAGCGAGGCCAAGGCCCGCGCCGAGCAGATGAAGAAGGATACGGTGCTGCTGACCACCAGCACCCCCAGCGGCGAGCGCAGGGAGCGGGTGGACCCGGCCGATCCCAGCCTGGGCGAGCCGCTGCTGCGCGGCAACAACCCGCTGCTGCCCAGCAGTGTGCTGCGCCTGCCGATCGGCCAGCTCAACCGCGGCGCCAGCGGTGACTTCGAGTGGGCACGCGAGCGCCTGCGCGTGCTCAGTGCCGATTCCACCCCCGAGCTGGAACGCGAGTATGCCGATCTGGCCAAACGGCAGAAGGACGGTCTCAATGATGCACAGCGCTATGGCCAGGCCCTGGCGATGATGCGCGGTGGCCGTGCCGGTGCCGGCCAGGCCCGGCAGACCCTGGCGGGCCTGCTGCAGACCCATCCCGGCAACCTGTGGCTGGCGCTGGGCCTGGGCGAGGCGGAGTCGCGTGCGGGCCTGGCCGCCCAGGCCAACAGCCGCTTCGAGCAGCTGCTGCGCGAACATCCCAACAGCCGCCCGGTGGCGTTGACCTATGCCGAGATCCTGAACGAGCAGGGCAACCGCGAGGCCGGCCAGCGGGCACAGGCGATGCTGCGCCCGCTGCTGTCGCAAAGCGGTAATGATCCGGTCTTCCAGCAGCGCTTCGCCCGCGCCAGCGAGCTGGCCGGTGACAGCGTGCGCGCCAGCGAAGCCTATGCCGAGGCGGCGTTCCTCAGCGGGCGGCCGGAACAGGCGCTGCTGCAGCTGCAGGCGCTCAAGCGCAACCCGGCGCTGGACTACATCGGCCGCGCGCGCGTCGACGCCCGCATCGAATCGATCACCCCGACCGTACTGGAGCTGCGCCGCCAGGGCGTGCAGGACCCGGACCTGGACCGCCGCTGAGCGCTGCATGACCGGCCGATGGCAATCCCGGCCGGTTCCGCCCGGGCAGTCACAAACATGTCATCAAACCGTAGTCTACTGGCACCACTCCAGTAACCGAGCCCTACGGTGTCCTCGTGCAGAAACGCATCCTGATCGTCGATGACGAGCCCGCGATCCGCGAAATGGTCGCCTTCGCCCTTCGCAAGGGCGATTACGAACCGGTCCACGCCGGCGATGCCCGGGAGGCCCAGACCGCGATCGCCGACCGCGTCCCCGACCTGATCCTGCTGGACTGGATGCTGCCCGGCACCAGTGGCCTGGACCTGGCCCGTCGCTGGCGCAAGGAAACGCTGACCCGCGAAGTGCCGATCATCATGCTGACCGCCCGTGGCGAAGAGAACGACCGCGTCGGCGGGCTGGAGGCCGGCGTCGATGACTACGTGGTCAAGCCGTTCTCGGCGCGCGAACTGCTGGCCCGTATCCGTGCGGTCATGCGCCGCGCGCGCGAGGATGACGAGGACGGCAGCGTGGCGGTCGGCCCGATCCGCATCGACGGCGCGGCCCATCGCGTGTTCGCCAACGACCAGCCGGTGCCGATCGGCCCGACCGAATACCGCCTGCTGCACTTCTTCATGACCCACCCCGAGCGCGTCTACACCCGCGCCCAGCTGCTGGACCACGTGTGGGGCGGCAGCGTGTACGTCGAAGAGCGCACCATCGACGTGCACATCCGCCGCCTGCGCAAGACGCTGGAACCGTTCAACGCCGAGAACATGGTGCAGACCGTGCGCGGCGCCGGCTACCGCTTCTCCACTGCCACCTGAGTCTCGTCGTGTCGGCGCCGTGCACCTGCGGGTGCCGGTGCCGGCAACTCTGCTATAACCCTCGGTTCACCCCAGTGAACCGCCGCACCTCAACGACGAGATCGCAATGCCCCGCCACATCCGCTCTGCCTGGTTGAAGACCCTGGCCACTGTTGCCGCGGTACTGCTGTTCGCCGGACTGGTGGGGGGAGTCACGGGCCACCTGTGGCTGTGCATCGCGCTGGCCGCCCTGGCCACCCTGGCCTGGCACTACTGGCGCCTGCGCAGCGTGCTGCGCCGGCTGACCGCCCGCCAGCGCTGGGACACCGCCGAAGAAGGCACCGGCGTCTGGAACGAACTGGACCGCCTGCTGTACCGCAACCAGGTGGAAATGCGCGTGCGCAAGCGCCGCCTGCTGGACATGCTGCGCAGCTACCGCGCCGCTGCCGCCGCACTGCCCGATGCGGTGGTGGTGCTGGACCGCAACAGCCAGCGCGTGCAGTGGTTCAACGAAGCGGCCACCGCCCTGCTTGGCCTGCACCACCCCGGCGACCTCGGCGAGGCCCTGGTCGAGCGCCTGCAGCCGATGCCGCTGGCGCACTGGCTGGCCGGTGGCCGCAATGCCGAACCGATCCTGGACGTGCCCTCGCCGGTCGACCCGGCGATCCGCCTGAACCTGCGCCTGATTCCCTATTCGTCGGACTACTGGCTGCTGATCGCGCGAGACGTCAGCAAACTGCTGCGCCTGGAACAGGTGCGCCGCGACTTCGTGGCCAATGTTTCACACGAACTGCGCACGCCGCTCACCGTGGTCCACGGCTACCTGGACATGATGGACCCGGAGGATTTCCCCGGCACCGGCCCGATGCTGGAAGAAATGCGCAAGCAGAGCCAGCGCATGGCCCAGCTGGTGGAAGACCTGCTGACCCTGTCGCGGCTGGAATCGCAGGAGCACAGCGAGGAAGAGACCGTGGCCATGCAGCCGATGCTGGCGACCCTGCGCCGCGAGGCCGAGGCGCACAGCCAGGGCCGCCACCAGATCAGCATCGACGATCTGGCCGGTGTCGACCTGCAGGGCTCGACCAAGGAACTGCACAGCGCGTTCTCCAATCTGGTCACCAACGCGGTGCGCTACACCCCGGCCGGTGGCCGCATCGCGGTGGAGTTCCGCCGCGAAGGCGACGGCGCCGTGCTGGCAGTGCGCGATTCCGGCTACGGCATTCCCGCCACCCACCTGCCGCGCCTGACCGAGCGTTTCTACCGCGTGTCCAGCAGCCGCTCGCGCGAGAGCGGTGGCACCGGGCTGGGCCTGTCGATCGTCAAGCACATCCTCGGCCTGCACCACGCACGGCTGGAGATTGAAAGCGAAGTCGGCAAGGGCTCGGTGTTCTCCTGCCATTTCGATGCCGACCACGTGCGCCCGCGCGAGTCCGCCCCCCTGACCTCCATCGAAGAATGACGCCATGAGCAGCCTCGGATCCCTCCCTCTCCCCGTGAGCCCGGACAACGATCCGTTGCGCGACCCGGCGCTGTACATCAACCGCGAGCTGTCGCAGCTGGATTTCAACTTCCGCGTGCTGGCGCAGGCCATGGACCCGCAGGTGCCGCTGCTGGAGCGCCTGCGCTTCATGTGCATCTCCTGCACCAACCTCGACGAGTTCTTCGAGATCCGCGCCGCGGCCGTGCGCCACGCGCAGGAGTTCGGCCTGCCGCCGGCACCGGACGGCATGAGCCCGCAGGCCATCCTCAACGCCATCCATGACCGGGCCGCCGAACTGGTGGACCAGCAGTACCGCTGCTGGAACGAGACGCTGCGCCCGGCGCTGATGGAGGCCGGCATCGGCGTGCTTGGCCGCCATTCCTGGACCGATCGCCAGAGGCGCTGGCTGCGTGCCTACTTCCGCAACGAGATCATGCCGGTGCTGTCGCCGCTGGGCCTGGACCCGGTGCACCCGTTCCCGAAGATCCTCAACAAGTCGCTGAACATCGTGGTGGTGCTGAAAGGCACCGATGCCTTCGGCCGCGCCGGCCACCTGGCGATCGTGCGTGCACCGCGCTCGCTGCCACGCATCATCCAGCTGCCGGAGAAGCTCGGCGGATCGCAGAACTTCGTGTTCCTGTCGTCGGTGCTGTCGACCTTCGTCGATGAGCTGTTCCCGGGCATGGAAGTCCAGGGTGCCTACCAGTTCCGCGTCACCCGCAATTCCGAGCTGGTGGTGGACGAGGAGGAAGTGGAAAACCTGGCGCTGGCGCTGCGCGACGAACTGGTTGACCGCGGCTACCGGCCGGCGGTGCGCCTGGAAATCGCCCACGACATGCCGCGCGAGATCGTGCGCACGCTGCTGCAGAATTTCGGCCTGACCGAGAACGCGGTGTACCGCATCGATGGCCCGGTCAACCTCAACCGCATCATCCAGCTGTACGACCTGATCGCGCAGCCGGACTTGAAATACCCGCCGATGACCCCGCGCACGCTGCGCGACAGCGATGGCATCTTCGAGACAGCGGCGCGCCAGGACCTGCTGCTGCACCACCCGTTCGATGCGTTCACCGCGGTGCTGGACCTGATCCGGCAGGCGGCGATCGACCCCAACGTGCTGGCGATCAAGCAGACCCTGTACCGCACCGGCAAGGATTCGCTGATCGTCGATGCGCTGATCCAGGCCGCGCGCAACGGCAAGGACGTGACCGTGGTGGTGGAGCTGCGCGCCCGCTTCGACGAAGAAGCCAACCTGGGCCTGGCCGATCGCCTGCAGGAGGCCGGGGTGCAGGTGGTGTACGGCGTGGTCGGCTACAAGACCCACGCCAAGATGCTGCTGATCGTGCGCCGCGAGGGCCGCAAGCTGCGCCGCTACGTGCACCTGGGCACCGGCAACTACCACAGCGGCACCGCCCGCGCGTACACCGACATCAGCCTGATCACCGCCGACGCGGACATCGGCAACGACGTGCACCTGCTGTTCCAGCAGCTGTCCGGGCTGGCCTCGAAGATGAAGCTCAAGCGCCTGCTGCAGTCGCCGTTCACCCTGCACACCGGCATCCTCGGCCGCATCGAGCGCGAGACGCGCATCGCCGCCGCCGGTCGCCCGGCGCGGATCATCGCCAAGATGAACGCACTGAACGAGCCGCAGGTGGTTCGTGCGCTGTATGCCGCGTCGCAGGCCGGCGTGCAGATCGACCTGATCATCCGCGGCGCCTGCACCCTGCGCCCCGGCGTGCCGGGCATCTCGGACAACATCCGCGTGCGCTCGATCGTCGGTCGTTTCCTGGAACACAGCCGGGTCTACTGGTTCGGCAACGATGGCGCGCCGGAGATGTACTGCGCCAGCGCTGACTGGCTGGAGCGCAACCTGCTGCGCCGGGTCGAGACCTGCTTCCCGATCCTCGATCCGGAACTGGCCAAGCGGGTCTACCGCGAAGTCCTGCAGAACTACCTGGACGACAACCTCAATGCCTGGGAGCTGGACGCGGACGGCGTGTACCACAAGCGCGCCCCGGCCCATGACGAAGCCCCGCATTCGGCACAGATGGCGTTGATGCAGGGGCTCTGACCCGGTAGGTGTCGACCAAGGTCGACACCTACCAGCAGCAGCGCAGAACGCCGTCCGGCAGGTCGCAGAGAACTGTCGAAGGCGGGGTGGGTCCGGTGGCAGGGGTGTGAGCCGCATGGATGCGGCGACCAAGCCCCCATGGACGGGTTCACGGCGTCCCCTGCCATCGGACCCAGCCCGCCATCCCACGGATAGCCTGCTGTTGCTGTGGCTGTTGCCGTTGATTCGGCAGGTGCAGGGCGCAGCCCTGCCGCACTCCCCTCTTCCAACATGTGAAGGCCGCGCGGTGACGAGCACACCGCCCCTTCGGCTAACATTCGTCCATGCCGCATACCACCACGACTCCGCCCGCATTGCAGGATGGCGACCTGCTGGCCGCCATCGACCTTGGCTCCAACAGTTTCCACATGGTCATCGCGCGCTACACGCTTGGCCAGCTGCGGGTGATTGACCGCCTGCGCGAGACCGTGCGGATGGCCGATGGGCTGGACGGCAAGGGCGGCCTCTCCGCAGCGGCCCGCCAGCGCGCGCTGGAGTGCCTGGCGCGCTTCGGCCAGCGCATCCGCAATGTGCCGCCGCACCGGGTACGCGCACTGGCCACCAACACGGTGCGCCAGCTGCGCTCGCCGCAGTCGTTCCTGGTCCCGGCCGAAACCGCACTGGGGCATGCCATCGAAGTGGTCAGCGGCCGCGAAGAAGCCCGCCTGATCTACCTGGGCGTGGCCCATGCGCAACCGCCCAAGCCCGGCCAGCGCCGGCTGGTGATCGACATCGGCGGCGGCTCCACCGAGTTCATCATCGGCATGGGCATGCAGACCCTGGAGCGTGAAAGCCTGCAGGCCGGCTGCATCGCCAGCACGCGGCGCTTTTTCCCGGGCGGCAAGCTGAGCAAGAAGCGCTGGAAGGACGCGCTGGCCGAGATCGGCCGCGAGTTCCAGCCCTTCGCCAGCAAGTACCGTGCGCTGGGCTGGCAGGAAGCACTGGGCTCGTCAGGCACGCACAAGGCGATCAGCGAGATCTGCGCGACGATGAAGCTGAGCAAGGGCGCGATCACCGCCGAAGCCCTGCCGCAGCTGCGCGATGAACTGCTGAAGGCCAAGAAGATCGACGATATCCAGTTGCCGGGCCTGTCCAGCGACCGCCGCCCGATCATCGCCGGCGGCATCCTGGTGCTGGAAGCCGCGTTCCAGGCGCTGGGCCTGCAGAAGCTGCTGGTCAGCAAGGCCGCGATGCGCGAAGGCATCCTGTATGACATCGTCGGCCGCGCCGGCGAGAACGACCTGCGCGATGAATCGGTGGCTGCACTCAGCCAGCGCTACGGCATCGATACCGTGCAGGCCGAGCGCGTGCAGGAGACCGCGCTCTCGCTGCTGGAACAGGTGCAGGAACGCTGGCGGCTCGACGCCGACGATGCGCGCATGCTCGGTTGGGCCGCACGCCTGCACGAGCTGGGCCTGATGATCGCGCACAGCGGCTACCACGTGCATGGCAGCTATGTGCTGGAACATTCGGACATTGCCGGCTTCTCGCGCCAGGAGCAGCAGATGCTGGCGGCGCTGGTGCGCAGCCACCGCCGCAGCGTGGCCAAGACCGCCTTCGACGCCCTGCCCGAACGCCTGCTGCTGACCGCGCGCCGGCTCGCGGCGCTGCTGCGGCTGGCGGTGCTGCTCAACCGCGCCCACGAGGATGCCCCGCTGCCGGCGCTGGAACTGACCGCCGACGATAACCGGCTGTCGCTGATCGTGCCGCAGGCGTTCATCGATGCCCGTCCGCTGCTCCGCGCCGACCTGATCGGCGAGACCGACGGCATCGCCGGGCTGGGCATCCAGTTCCGCCCGTTCGTCGCCTGAATACGCTGCCCCGTGCCTTGCACGGGACCGCTCAAGTGACGCACTTCGCTGTCCCACTTTGCGCAGTCTGGCGGTTTTTTGTGCTGCTTCGCAACACGACGGCACCGTATCGCGTCCCGGACCTCTCACGTAAGCGCCTGCTTTTGTTCACGTTTCGTGAAGGAAGAAGGTGCCTCGTGACATAAATTGATACGAACTCTTTACAGAGCATTAACTAACGAGACTAC
The DNA here is from genome assembly GCF_059371555.1 of Stenotrophomonas sp. YJH_SMC_10. Lineage (NCBI taxonomy): Bacteria > Pseudomonadati > Pseudomonadota > Gammaproteobacteria > Lysobacterales > Lysobacteraceae > Stenotrophomonas > Stenotrophomonas sp. YJH_SMC_10. The sequence goes on from NZ_JCAFUS010000019.1 coordinate 17,027, forward strand.
TATCGGGTCACCGGCTCGGTCATCAACCCAGCTGGCTCCTTCGACGCCCACTTTGGCGTCTTGTGCACGACCTGAGAGAGAGAGCTCGCCATGACTTCACGCACCACCGCACTGGGGCAGGCCATCCGCTATGCCCTGGTTACCACCGCAACGCTGGCCGCCCTGCCCGCGTTCGCCCAGGACGGCAGCAACGCTACGCCCACCAACCTCGACCGCATCGAGATCACCGGCTCGCGCATCCGCCAGGTGGACGTGGAAACCGCCCAGCCGGTGTTCGCGATCAGCCGCAACGACATCGAAAAGCAGGGCTTCAGCTCGGTTGCCGACATCCTGCAGAACGTCACCGCGATGGGCAGCCCGACCATCAGCCGCGCCAATGCGCTGACCGCGGGTGAAAACGCGGGTGGCACCTACATCGACATGCGCAACCTGGGCACCCAGCGCACGCTGGTGCTGGTCAACGGCAAGCGCCTGGGCATCAGCACGTCCGGCTACCAGGACATCTCCACCCTGCCGGTGTCCGCCGTGGAACGCATCGAGGTGCTGAAGGACGGCGCCTCTGCGATCTATGGCTCCGACGCCATGGCCGGCGTGGTGAACATCATCACCCGCTCCAATGTTACCGGCGTGACCGCCAACGTCTACCACGGCCAGTACAGCCAGGGCGACGGCGCGCGTGACCGCTTCGACGTGGTCGCCGGCTGGAGCAACGATCGCCTGTCGCTGACCCTGTCGGCCGAGCACGCCGAAGAGAAGGGCGTGTGGGCGCGCGATCGCGGCTTCAGCAAGTACGGCATGACCGATCGTCATCCGTACGACAGCAGCAACTGGACCACGATCAGCCAGTACGGCCAGTTCACCGGTCTGCGCGGCCCGGGCTGTACCGCCACTGCGGGTTGCGGCTACTCCCTCAACCGCGGCGCGGATCCGACCAATCCGGCCAACTACCACCTCACCGATAGCACGCCGTTCACCGGTGACGTGAGCAACGCCAACGACCAGATGCACGTGATGTATCCGGTCAAGCGTGACTCGGTCTATTTCGACGGCCGCTTCAAGATCACCGACAACGTCAACTTCCGTACCGAGCTGGGCTACAACCAGCGTGAGTCCACCCGCCAGATCGCGGGCTATCCGCTGCAGTCGAGCACCGCCGGTGTCGGCTCGATGTCGATCAACAGCTACTTCAATCCGTTCGGCCGCCAGCACGGTTACGCCACCCCGACCGCCGTGGCATGGAACCGCCGCACCTGGGAGGTGCCGCGCGTGACCACCAGCGAGCTGAAGACCTACCGCGCGGTGGCGTCGTTCGACGGTTCGTTCGAGATCGGCAGCCGCTACTTCGACTGGGAAGTGGGCTACCAGTACAACCGCAATGAACTGGAATCGGTGGCGACCGGCAACCTGCACAAGGCTCGCGTCGCCGGCGGCGTCGGCCCGTCGTTCTACAACGCCGCCACCGGCAAGGTGCAGTGCGGCACCGCCGCTGCACCGATCTCCTATGACGTGTGCAAGCCGTGGAACCCGCTGGTGCCGTACGGCACGACGGCGGCCGATGGCCTGTACGGCAACGAAGAACTGCAGGCGTGGCTGTTCCCGGAAGAGATCACCAAGGGCCGCACCACCTCCAAGAACTTCTTTGCCAACATCGCCGGCAGCATCGTGACCCTGCCGGCCGGCGACCTGGGCTTCGCGTTCGGCGTGGAAAGCCGCAAGGAAGAAGGCAAGTACACCCCGGATGCCCTGGCCCAGACCGGCGCGACCACCAACCTGGCCGCTGGCCCGACCGGCGGTGACTACACCGTCAACGAAGCCTACCTGGAAGTGAACGTTCCCGTGCTGGCTGATCTGCCGGGCGCGAAGGAACTGACCTTCAACGGCGCAACCCGCTTCTCGGACTACAACACCTTCGGCAACACGCTCAACAGCAAGTTCGGCTTCAAGTGGAAGCCGATCGACTCGCTGATGGTGCGTGGCACCTGGGCCGAGGGCTTCCGTGCACCGACCATCAGCGACCTGTTCGGCGGTGGTTCGGAGACCTTCGCGCAGTTCAGCGATCCGTGCGACACCCGCTTCGGTTCCTCGGCCTCCAGCGCGGAAGTCCGTGCACGTTGCGCACGCGACATCGCCAATGCGAATACCTTCCGCCAGCTGCGCCAGGGTGGCACCCCGGTGAACACGTCGACGGACGCGACGCCGGTGCCGTTCACCTCCGGGTCGAACCCGCTGCTGACGCCGGAAACCTCGACCAGCAAGACGCTGGGCCTGGTCTGGAGCCCGAGCTTCATCCAGGGCTTCAACGCCTCGCTGGACTGGTGGAAGATCCGCATCGACAACACGATCATCGCTGACACGCCGACCCAGATCCTGCAGGACTGCTACGAGTCGGGTATCCAAGCGCGCTGCTCGCGCTTCCAGCGTGACCCGGTGACCGGCATCGTGACCAACCTGAAGTTCGGCAACCGCAACGCGGGCTTCATGGAAACCGAAGGCTACGACCTGGACGTGAGCTACCGTCTGGACACCCGGTTCGGCAAGTTCAACGTGAACTCGGCCACCACCTACGTGTCCAGCGCGACCTACCGCACCTCCAACGACAACTCGATCGTCCCGATCGTCACCAACGGCATCGGCAGCGCCTTCCGCGTCCGTTCCAACCTGGTGCTGGGCTACGAGCGGGGCAACTTCGGCGCGAGCTGGACCGCGCGTTACTATTCGGGCGTGAAGGAAACCTGCTCGAACATCGCGCTGTACCCGGACGAGTGCTCGGATCCGGGCGTGTACGCACCGTGGTACAAGGGCGCACGCAACTACAACGAGCGCGGCGCGGTCACCTTCCACGACGTGCAGGTGCGTTACTCGCTGCCGTGGGATGCCACCGTGTCGGTCGGTGCCAACAACGTGTTCGAGAAGTACGGCCCGGTCATGTACAGCAAGCCGAACTCGGCCTTCTCGTACTACGGTGGCTACGATATCGGCCGCTTCATCTACATGAAGTACCAGCAGCGCTTCTGATCCATCGCGCTGTAACGGAAGCATGACGACCACGGCCCTTCGGGGCCGTGGTTTTTTATGGGCCGCAGCGCCCATGCGGTGGCCGGCGCCGCCGTCATCTGATGGTCGCAAAGCGGTCATGTCGGCTACATCGCCAGGCCCGAGCATTCCCGAAACCGGGAGGCCCGCCATGCGCTATGCCATCGTCACCGAGACCTATCCGCCGGAAGTGAACGGCGTCGCTCTCACCGTACAGGGCCTGGAGCAGGGTCTGCGTGCAGCCGGCCACGAGATCGACCTGGTCCGCCCCCGCCAGTCCAGCGAAGCGCTGGATTCGGCACCCGGCACCTTGCTGGTTCCCGGCGCTGCCCTGCCGCGCTACCCCGGACTGCGCTTCGGCCTGCCGGCTCCGATCCGGCTGGGCCGCCATTGGCAGAAACAACGCCCGGATGCGGTGTACATCGCCACCGAAGGACCGCTGGGCTGGTCGGCACTGCGCACCGCGCGCCGCCTCGGCATTCCGGTCGCCAGCGGTTTCCACACGCGCTTCGACGAATACCTGCCCGACTACGGCGTGGCGTGGCTGCAGGCCGCGGCCATGCGCTGGATGCGCCGTTTCCACAACCAGGCCGACGCCACCCTGGTGCCGACCCGCGAGCTGCAGCAGTTCCTCGGCGAACAGGGCTTCGAGCGCGTGCGCCTGCTGGCCCGCGCGGTGGACAGCCAGCAGTTCGATCCGGGCCGGCGCGATCCCGCGCTGCGCGAGGAATGGGGCGTGGATGGCAACGGCCTGGTGGCGATCTATGTCGGCCGCATTGCCGCCGAAAAGAACCTCGGCCTGGCCGTGAAAGCCTTCCGTCGGTTGCAGCAGATCCGACCGAAGGCCCGCTTCGTGTGGGTGGGTGATGGCCCGGCCCGCGAAAAACTGGCGCATGAAAACCCCGACTTCATCTTCTGCGGCATCCAGCGCGGCGATGCGCTGGCCCGGCACTTCGCCAGCGGCGATCTGTTCCTGTTCCCCAGCCGCAGCGAGACGTTCGGCAACGTGACTCTGGAAAGCATGGCCAGCGGTGTGGCTACCGTGGCCTTCGACTACGGCGCCGCGCGCGAGTACCTGCGCAATGGCGAGAACGGCGCAGCCGTGGACAGCGACGAGCAGTTCATCGATGCCGCCGTGCGACTGGCCGCCGATGACGCGCAACGCCGCGAACTGGGCGGCAATGCCGCACGCGCGATGAAGCGACTGCATCCACAGCAGGTGGTGGCCGAGTTCGATGCACTGCTGGCCGAACTGGCACAGTCGCGGAGGAACGGCCATGCGCACTACGCCGCTTGAGCTGCTGGCCGGGCGCGAAGCACGCTGGTGCCGGCGCGCAAACCACTACTGCCGGCGGCGCCGCGTGCGTCGCCTGTTCGCGGTCATCAGCCGGCTCGGCGATGGCGTGTTCTGGTACGTGCTGATGGCCGCGCTGGTGATGCTGGACGGCTTCGACGGCCTGCGCGCCTCGGTGCACATGGCCGCCACGGGCCTGGCCGCGCTGCTGCTGTACAAGGGCCTCAAGCGCTGGACCCGGCGCCCGCGGCCCTACGCGGCCGACCTGCGCATCCGCGCCTGGGTGGCGCCGCTGGACGAGTTCAGTTTCCCTTCCGGGCACACCCTGCACGCGGTGTCGTTCACCATCGTGGCACTGGCCTACTATCCATGGCTGGCGCCGCTGCTGGTGCCGTTCACCTGTGGCGTTGCGCTGTCGCGGGTGGTCCTGGGCCTGCACTATCCTTCCGATGTGCTGGCCGCCACCGCCATCGCCATCGTGCTGGCCTCGGCCAGCCTGACCTGGTTGCCACTGCCGGTGTAAACCGGGGTCAGATCCCTGTTCCCCCGGTAAGGGATCTGAGCCCACGATGCCAGCGGCGCTACCGTCCTCCTTGATGGCCTAGAATGCGGCCATGACCACGCTGTTCATTTCCGACCTGCACCTGGACCCCAGCCGTCCGGAGATCACCGACCTGTTCCTGCGCTTCCTGCGCGAGCAGGCGCCCGGCGCCGATGCGCTGTACATCCTCGGCGACCTGTTCGAAGCCTGGATCGGCGACGACACCCCCTCGCCCGCCGCCGATGCGGTGGCCGACGCGCTGAAGGTGCTGTCCGACAGCGGCGTGCCGGTGTACTTCATCCGTGGCAACCGCGACTTCCTGCTTGGCGAGGATTACGCACGCCGCGCCGGCCTGCGCATCCTGCCCGACCCCTGCGTGATCGAGCTGTACGGCCGCCCGGTGCTGCTGCAGCACGGTGACCTGCTGTGCACCGATGACATCCCCTACCAGCAGTTCCGCGCGCAGACGCGCGACCCGGCGTTCCAGGCGCAGTTCCTGTCGCAGCCGCTGGCCGCACGCATCGCCTTCGCGCAGAAGGCGCGCGAAGCCAGCCAGGCCCGCCAGTCGGAAATGAAGCAGGGCGATCGCGCGCAGTTCGAGACTGTCACCGACGTGGCCCCGTCCGAAGTCGATGCCACCTTCGTGCGCCACGGCGTGGACACGATGATCCATGGCCATACCCACCGCCCGGCCATCCACACGCTGCAGGCCGGCGGCCGCGACCGCACCCGCATCGTGCTCGGCGACTGGTACGAACAGGGTTCGGTGCTGCGCGTGGACGCCCATGGCTGGTCGCTGGATACCCTGCCCCGCGGGTAATTCCCGCCGGCAGGAAATCCGCGGCCGCACAAGGCGGCCGCGGACCGTGCGGACTCAGCGGAAGGCCGCGATGGTGGCCTTGGTGTTGACCAGCACGCGCTGGTTGTCGGCGGTACTGGCATTGCCCATCGGGATGCCGTTGTAGCTGATGTTCGGGTTGGACCAGTAGTTCAGGCGCGGGCAGCTGCGGGTGCAGTTGTAGGCCATGATCGTGCGCCAGCCGGTGCCGGTGGCCGGCTCGTAGCGGTAGCCATGCCCATAGGCATAGGGCGAGGTGCTGGAGTCGGTGGCGATGTCATGCCGTGCACTCTGCAGGTGGCCGATCTCGTGCGCGAACGAGTAGTAGCCGGTCGCGCAATCCCAGTACACCGCCGCGAACGCGGTCGATGCCGTCGAGCCGATGCCGGAGGCCAGCCCGCAGTAGGCCGTGTTGTTGATCAGCAGCACGCCCACGTCGGCGGCGGTGTTGTTGCGGCTGGTATGGATGCTGTCCATGTAACCGTCGCTGGTGCCGCGGAAGCGCGCCAGGTCGGTATCGAAGCTGCCCGACTCGGTGTAGCTGGTGGTCTCGTAGCCGGCCAGCTGCATGGTGATGCCGACGTTGCTGTTGACATAGCCCTGGTTGGACTCGGCCACCGCCAGCTGCACCAGTGACTGCATGTTGCCGCCGTAGGCGGTGACGGCGGCATTGGTCGCCACCACCAGCACGCGGATGGTGGCCGGCGTGCCCGACGACGCCTGCGCGATGCCGATGCGATCGTTGTTGCCCATCGGGATCTTCGGCAGCTGGTTGTAGTCGGCCGGATGGTCGGCCGGCATCCGCGATTCATCCACTTCCACCAGCACGTGGCGGTTGCCCAGCGGGCGCAGGCGGTACAGCTTGCCGTCCTTGCGGATCGAACCGGTGATGGTGTTGCCCGAGCGCACCAGGATCAGCGAATTGCCGGGATCGTCCTGCCCGGTGGACGTCGCTGCGGTCAGCTTGTCCGAGGGCGAACGGAACTGGCCATACCAGATGCTGCCGCCGTCGGGCAGCGCCTCGACCTTGCTGCGTACCGCCTGCACGCGCTGGCCGAGCAGTTCGAATTCCAGCTGCGGCTGTGCAGTCGCGGCTGCATCAACGCGCACTTCCTGTACCGTCGCGGTGGACGGGGTGGCCAGCAGCTTTCCCAGCGCCGGCTCACTGCTTGCCGATGCCCGGCTGATGACCGTCACCGGCTCGAACAACGGTGCCGCCTGCGCGGCCGCTGCGACCGACAAACCCAACACCAGGCCACCTGCCGCTTTACCAATCGATCTGGACAACATTGCGTCGCTCCTTGAATGATGTGAACAGCGTTGATGCAGCACGACCCGGTTTGCCGGGTTTGGCCATATGGCCTGCGCGGGTCGCGTGAATTCAATAGGCGCGAGGAATGAAAGTCAGGATTTGTGATCCACCGCAGCTGCGTTCAGTCAGGTCAAAAGCGTCACTACACTTCGCCAATACACCGCTTTCGCGCTACCGTGACGCGGCCACCACGGGAAATACACATGGCACCCTCGCAGGACACGGACGAAGATGTCGGCTTGCTGCGGATCGGCCTGTTCTTCGATGGCACCCGCAACAACGCACACAACCTGGCGCGTGGCCGACCACGGCCGCCCCAGCCGCGCCCGGCGCAGCTGCGCGCGGATGACGATTCGACCTACCAGAGCCGGCTGACCAGCAGCTACGACAACGGGCCGACCAACATCGCGCGCCTGCAGCAGCTGTACCCGGACAGCCGCACCGGCACCTCCGCTTCTCCCTCGTTGTCGATCTACGTCGAAGGTGTCGGCACCCGCGATGACGCCGACGACGATCTGATCGGACTGGCGTTCGGCATCGGCGCCAGCGGTGTGCGTGCCAAAGTGCAGCGTGCACTGCAGGTGCTGCTGCCGGCTGCGCTGAGCGCGCTCGCGGCACGCTGGCGGCAGCCGCTGCGACGCGTGCAGCTGGATCTGTTCGGCTTCTCGCGGGGTGCAGCGGCCGCACGTGACGTTGCCAACCAGGTGCAGGCCTGGGATGGCGCGCACTGGCGCCAGCTGCTGCAGGGCGCCGGCCTGGCGTGCACTGTGGACTTCGATCGCGCCGATCCGGTGCTGCGCTTCATCGGCCTGTTCGACACCGTGGTGGCGGTCAACGGCGGGCGTGCCGATGAACAGCCCCGCGTCGCGCTGCGGCCCGGCGTTGCCAGGCAGGTGCTTCAGCTGTGTGCGCGCGACGAGCACCGCCAGCACTATCCGCTCACCAGCGTCGCGCCGCCCTTTGCCGAGATCGCGCTGCCTGGCGTGCACGCCAACATCGGCGGCGGCTACAACCAGCTCGACGAAGGGCCCAAACTGCTCAGCCGTCCGCGCCGGCAGATGCTGCGCCGCGCGGGCGTGGCCGACTACCAGACGCCACCGCTGGCGGTCCTGCAGGCGACCACCGCCTACGCCGAGGCACAGGCCGACGCCGAGCGCTGGCGGCAGCAGCTGGGCGTGGACGAAAAGGAAGTGTGGGTGGATGTCTGGCACCAGTGGCAGCAGCAGCGGCGCGCCGGCAGCCGCAGCGTGCTGCTGTCACCGGTGCTGTACGTGACGGCCGCCGTGGTACTGCGGCGGCGCATCGACTGGCGCTACCAGCTGATCGCGCTCCAGGTGATGCAGCAGCATGCCATCGATGCCGGCGTGACCTGGCGCGCCAGCGCTGCCGAGGTTCCCGGCTGGGAACTGCCGTCGGCCCTGCAACCGATCGCACGGCGGCTGGTGGCCGGCCAGGCGTTGACCCAGCCCCAGGAGGCACTGTTGCGGCGACGCTACCTGATGCAGTCGGCGCACTGGAATTTCGACGCGCTGGGCGACACCGCCCTGACCTATGCCGCCGACGCCGGTGTCAGCGAGCTGCCGTACCGGCCCGGCCCCGGCCTGTTCTACATCAACCGGCCCACCGTGGATGGCAAGCGCGTGGTGCTGCCCAACGCATGAAAAAGGGGACGGAGGGGATTAAGTCGTTTGTGCCACAAACGACTTAATCCCCTCCGTCCCCTTTTCTTCAACCGGCCTGTTCGACCAGGTTGGCCAGCTCATCGGCGTCGAAGCCGGCCAGCAGGCGCGCTTCGATGTTGAACGGCCCGTGCAGGTAGCCGCCGGCGTATTCCACCAGCAGCGCCTTGAACCGTGCGCGCGGTTCAACGCCGGCGCGGTCGCAGTACCAGCGGTACCAGCGCGAACCGGCGGCAACATGCGCCACTTCCTCGCGCAGGATCACTTCCAGTACGTCGGCGGTTTCGCCATCACCGACGTTGCGCAGCTTCTCGATCATGCCCGGGGTGACGTCCAGGCCGCGTGCTTCCAGCACGCGCGGGACCAGCGCCATGCGCGCCAGGCCGTCATGCGCGGTCTTTTCACACATTTCCCACAGGCCGTTGTGCGCGGGGAAATCAGCGTAGTCGTGGCCGTGCGCCTGCAGGCGCTCGCGCAGCAGCATGAAGTGCCGTGATTCGTCGTCGGCACAGCTGACCCAGTCGGCATGGAACGCCGGCGGCAGGCCGCGGAAGCGGTACACCGCGTCCCAGGCCAGGTCGATCGCATTGAGTTCGATGTGGGCGATGGCGTGGATGAAGGCCGCTCGCCCTTCCACGCCGCCCAGTCCGCGCCGCGGCACGTCGCGCGGATGCACCAGCACCAGCTGCGCCGGCCGGCCGGGCATGCGGATCGGTTCCGGCGGCGGCGCATCGGCGGCCACCTTCAGGCGGCCGGCACGGAACGCGGCGGCATAGGCCTGGGTCAGCGCGACCTTGCGCAGCGGGTCGGCCTCGGCCAGGCACTGCTGCGCCGCGCGCAGCAGGTCACCTCCGGCATCGGGCACCGCGACCACGCCTGGACCTCAGGCGCGGCGCTTGTGCTTGGCGTCGTCCGAACGCAGCTGCTGGATGCGCTCGAAGTAGCCTGGCTCGATACCGGTCGGGTAGTGGCCGTTGAAGCAGGACGAATCGAAACTGCGCAGCGCCGGGTTGCCCTCGCTCACCGCCGCTTCCATGTCCTCGATGTCCTGGTAGATCAGCCAGTCGCAGCCCAGGTGGGCTTCGATCTCTTCCACGCTGCGGTTGTGCGCGACCAGCTCTTCAGCCGCCGGCATGTCGATGCCGTAGATGTTGGGATAGCGCACCGGCGGTGCCGCGCTGGCCAGATAGACCTTGCGCGCGCCGGCATCACGGGCCATCTGCACGATCTGCTGGCTGGTGGTGCCACGCACGATCGAGTCGTCCACCAGCAGCACCACGCGGTTGCGGAACTCCAGGTGGATCGGGTTGAGCTTGCGGCGCACCGACTTCACGCGTTCCCCCTGCCCCGGCATGATGAAGGTGCGGCCGATGTAGCGGTTCTTGATGAAGCCTTCGCGGTACTTCACCCCGAGCACGTTGGAAATCTCCAGCGCGGCGTCGCGCGAGGTATCCGGGATCGGAATGATGGTGTCGATGTCGTGGTCCGGGCGCAGGCGCAGGATCTTCTCGCCGAGCTTGATGCCCATGCGCATGCGCGCCTTGTGCACCGAGACGTTGTCGATCATCGAGTCCGGGCGCGCGAAGTACACGTACTCGAAGATGCACGGAGTGTGCTCGACCGGCTCGGCGCAGATCTCCGAGAACAGCTCGCCGCGTGCAGTGATCACCAGCGCTTCGCCCGGCTGCACGTCGCGCACGCGCTGGAAGCCCAGCACGTCCAGCGCCGCCGACTCGGACGCCACGATGTACTCGTCGCCCTCGGCATGGCTGCGCTTGCCCAGCACCAGCGGACGGATGCCATGCGGGTCGCGGAAGGCCACCAGGCCCAGGCCCAGCACCACGCTGACCACCGCATAGCCGCCCTTGCAGCGCCGATGCACGCCGGCCACCGCGCGGATCGCGGCTTCCGGGCTGAGCTGGCGCTGCTGCTCCAGTTCGTAGGCGAACACGTTCAGCAGCACTTCGCTGTCCGAATCGGTGTTGACGTTGCGGCGGTCCTGTTCGAACACCTGCTGGCGCAGCGCCTCGGTGTTGATCAGGTTGCCGTTGTGGGCCAGCGCGATGCCGTACGGCGAATTGACGTAGAACGGCTGTGCCTCGTCCATGCCTTCCGAGCCCGCGGTCGGGTAACGCACGTGGGCGATGCCGACGCTGCCTTCCAGAGTGGACATGGTGCGGGCGTCGAACACATCGCGGACCAGCCCGGTGGCCTTCTGCACGCGCAGGCGGCTGCCACTGGCGGTGGCGATGCCCGCCGCGTCCTGGCCGCGGTGCTGGAGAACGGTCAAGCCGTCATACAACTGCCCGGCGACGTTCTGGTTGCCGACGATTCCGACGATGCCACACATGGTGCGAGGTCTCCGCTGGGCTGTGCCCAGTTACAAGGAAGGTGGCCGTACCTGGCCGCGGTGGTCGCCGCGCCTGCGGTCGACGTTGGCCGGATCGCCCGGCTCGATACTGTCCGGCAGTGCTGGGGCGTCCGGGCGCACTTCGGCCGGATCGTATGCATCGCCCTGTTCCGCTTTCGCGGGCCGCAGCCATCCGCCGCCCGCCACTACCTGGTTGAGGATGCCATTATCGCCTGCCTCGCCCGGCTTTCCCAACCCGGCGCCCGCGTTCTTCCCCAACTCCATCAGTGCAGATGGGGACAGCATGTCGGTGGGCAAGGCCTTGGGCAGCATATCGGCGCCGGGCACCTGCCAGTGCGGCAGCTTGCCGTTCATCCAGGCCACCGCCGGATTCAGCACCGGGCGTACCGCCGAACGCTTCCAGGACGGCTCGGCGGTCAGCGGCGTGAAACCCGCCAGCAGTACCAGGATCGCCGCGATCAGGCCGCCGCGCACGGCGCCCAGCACGCCGCCCAGCAGGCGGTCCAGGCTGGTCAGCATGCTGCGGTGGATCATCGCCTTGATGACCATGCCGATCACCGCGACCACGATCATCACGCCGATGCCCACGCCCAGGTAGCCGCCGACGAAGTGCTCGCCGCCGGGCGCGGCCGGGGCCGCCCACCAGCGCGCGGCGTCGTTGCCGAAGGCGAAGGCCGCCCATGCAGCCAGCAGCCACGACAGCGTGCCGATGACGATGCCAACAAAGCCGCGCAGCATCCCCAACAGGGTCGAGGCGGCGATCACGATCAGCAGCACCACGTCGATCATGGCGCCCCGCTCCTTCGGCGGCGCTGGCAACGGGCCTGCGCGTCGGTCATGGGTGCGGTCGGACCATGCCGGCGACGCCGACCTTGGCAGCGACCTGCGCCTTCAGCTGTTCGGCATCCGCGCGGTTGGCCACCGGACCCACGCGGACGCGATGCAGGGTGCCCTTTTCGGTGCGCACCTGCTCGACGAACGCACTGAAGCCGGCGGCACGGACCTTGTCGCGCAGCGCAGCGGCATCGCTGGCCTGGCCGAACGCGCCCAGCTGCACGGCGAAGCCGACGCCACTGGCCGCCGGTGCGGCCGGCGTGGCCGGCGCCGTGGCCGGCTTGCTGGCGGTGGCCTCCGGCTTCGGTTCCGGCTTGGCCTCAGGCTTCGGGGCCTCAGGCTTCGGCGCCGGCTTGGCCGGCTCCGGCTTGGTGGCCGGCGGCGTAGTCACGGTCGCCGTGCTCGGCGGCAGGCTTTCGCTGCGCACCGGGTTGCTGGTGGCCGACGGGCTGGTCGCTGCGGCCGGTGTGCTGGCCGCCGGTGCCGGTGTGGCAGCGACCGCGGCACTGTTGCCTGCGGCCGCATCCAGCGTGATGACTTCGGCCTTCACGTCGGCGCGGATCTTCACTGCCTGCAGGCGGGCGGCCTCGGCCTGGGCACGGTCGGCATACGGCCCGACGCGCACGCGCCACGCCTGGCGCCCGCTGATGGTGGTCGCTTCTGCGAAGCCCGGCAGCTGCGAGCGCTGCAGGTAGGCGATCACCGCATCGGCGTCGGCCTTGCTGCCGTATGCGCCAAAGGTGACCGCGAAGTTGCCCGCGGCAACGGCCGGGGAGGTGTCCACGGTCGGCGGCGTGGCCGGCGCGGCCGCTTCCTGCAGTGGCTTGGCCTGTCCGGTCTGCAGTCCGGTGGCGCCACCGGCCGGGGCGACCAGCGGCAGCTCGCGGGTCTCGAACTGGCCATCGGCCGGCGCATCCGGCGCGGCGATCGGCACCGAGGCCACGCCACTGTCCGGTGCCGGACCCTTGACCAGCATCGGCAGGAAAATCACGGCCAGCGCCACCAGCACGATGGCACCAATCAGACGCTGTTTCAGAGGCGTATCCACGTGAGGCAGGCAACGGTCCGGAGATTGCCGTCGATTATACGGGTGCCGGACCGGCCGGCGTCGGCATTGGCTGAACGCGGATCAGGCGGCGCCCTGCAGCCAGCGCAGCGCGGCCGCAGCGGTATGGAACGAGCCGAAGACCAGGACGCGGTCGCCGCGCCCGGCCTCGGCCAGGACCTGGGCCAGTGCCTGTTCGACGGAACCGGCCAGCTGCGCATCGGCGGCGGCGGTGCCGGCCAGGCGCGCCTGCAGCTGCGCCGCGCTCTGCCCACGCGGGCCGTCCAGGCCGGCCAACGTCCACGCGCCCACGACGTCCTGCAGCGCCTGCACCACGCCCGCCGCGTCCTTGTCCTGCAGCGCGGCGTACACCGCCAGCGTGCGCCCGGCCGACACATCGGCCTTCAATGCGCGTGCCAGCTGACCGGCGGCCTGCGGGTTGTGGCCGACATCGACGCGGATCTGCACACCGTCGCGCTCGAACGCCTGCAGGCGGCCGGAGATCCGCGCCGCCGCGATACCGGCCGCCCACGCCGCACGCGGCACCGGCTTGTCCAGCGCGCGCAGCGCGGCGATGGCGGCACCGGCGTTGGCCAGCTGGATCGGGCCGGCCAGGGCCGGGGTCGGCAGTTCCATGCGCAGGCCGACATCGCGCCAGCGCCAGCGCTGGGCATCGATCGGTTCGTAGAAGTAATCGCTGCCGCCGCGGATCGCATTGGCGCCGACCAGGTAGGCGCGGCGCAGCACGCTCGACGGCGGGTCGGTTTCACCCAGGATCACCGGTTTCCAGCCACGGATGATGCCGGCCTTCTCGGTGCCGATCGCTTCGCGGTCCTCGCCCAGCCACTCGGCATGGTCAATGTCCACGGTGGTGATCACCGCCACGTCGGCGTCGACGATGTTGACCGCATCCAGGCGACCGCCCAGGCCCACTTCCAGCACCGCCAGGTCCAGCCCGGCGTCGGCGAACAGGTGCAGGGCGGCCAGCGTGCCGTACTCGAAATAGGTCAGCGTGGTCTGGCCACGCGCGGCCTCGACCGCATTGAACGCAGCGACCAGCGCCGCATCGTCCACGTCCTGGCCGTCGATGCGCACGCGCTCGTTGTAGCGCAGCAGGTGCGGCGAGGTGTACGCGCCGACCTTCCAGCCAGCGGCGCGTGCAATGGCTTCGATGAAGGCCACGGTCGAGCCCTTGCCGTTGGTGCCACCGACCACGATGGTGCGCTTGGCCGGCGCCCCCAGGCCCATCGCCGTGGCCACGGCGCGCACGCGCTCCAGGCCCATGTCGATGCTCGCCGGATGCTGGCGTTCAATGTAGTCCAGCCAGTCGGCCAGGGTGGTCGGGGTGTTCGTCACGGCAGCGGTTCCAGCAGAAGCAGTTGATGCAGGGGGATGGATCAGAGAGCGCGGTGCTTGGCTTCGCCGAAGAATGGCGTGTGGTGGGCGCAGTCGTTCAGGCGCACCACTTCCAGGCTGTCGAGGTCGGCGCCTTCGAGCAGGTTGAGCGTGGTCGGTGCCTGGCGGAAGGTCCACAGCCGGGAAATCGGCAGCCCCAGCACCTTGCACAGGATCACGCGGTTCACCGCGTCGTGGGCGACCACCAGCAGGGTGTCGTGCTCACCAAGGCCTTCGGTGGCGCGGGCCAGGCCGCGCCAGCTGCGCTCCAGCACCAGGCGCAGCGACTCGCCGCCGGGCATCAGCACGGTATCCGGTTCCTCGCGCCACGCTTTCAGGCGTGAGGGATCCTTCTCATGGATCTCACTGGCCAGCAGCCCTTCCCATTCGCCGTGGGCGATTTCCTGCAGTTCCGGTTCGGTCTGCAGCATCCCGGCACGGGCGGCGCCGAGCGCCAGCTGCGCGGTGCGCTGCGCGCGTGACAGCGGCGAGGCGACGGCACGGGTGATGTCCACCGAGGCCAGGCGCGCGCCGAGGGCCTGGGCCTGGGCTTCGCCGATCGGCGAAAGCGGGATGTCGATCTGGCCCTGGTAGCGGCCTTCGGCGTTCCACGGCGTTTCGCCGTGGCGGGCAAGCAGGATGCGCATGCGTGCAAGGGGTCCTGGGGGAGGAAGTTCCGCGTTTCGTTCACATCCTGTGAAGTGCGCGGAACAGGGATGATACCTGTTCGGCGCGCCGGGCCGGGCCGGGCATGAAAAAACCCCGCGACGTGGGTCGCGGGGTTTCGGAATCGCGGACGGCGCGCCGGGCAGCAGATCCACGCCATGCGCGGATGCACCGCCCGGCAGTGTCTGCAGGCGTTGCCGGCCAGCGACCGGCACTACCTCACTTGGCCAGGTTCAGTTCCTTCAACAGCTGCGGCGCCGGCGCCACTTCCTGCATGATCCACTGCATGTAGCGGCTGTCGACGGCGATCATGCGGGTCATCACCGGGTCGAATACCCAGTTGGAGCTGACCGATTCCCAGTTGCCATCGAAGGCCAGGCCGACCAGCTTGCCGTTGGCATCCAGCACCGGCGAACCCGAGTTGCCGCCGGTGATGTCCAGGTTGGACAGGAAGTTCACCGGCACCGAACCAATGCGCTTGTCTTCCAGGCCGCCGTAACGCTTGGCCTTGACCGCATCGAGCAGCGCCTTCGGCGAATCGAACGGATCTTCACCGGTTTCCTTCGCTGCCACGCCTTCCAGGGTGGTGAACGGGGTGTACTTCACGCCGTCCTTGCCATACCCCATGACGTTGCCGAAGGTGATGCGCAGCGACAGGTTGGCGTCCGGGTAGACGAATTCACCCTGGCTCTTCTTGTAGTCGGCCACGGCCTGCAGGTACAGCGGGCGCGCGGTCAGCGATTCGCCTTCGCGGATCTTCTTCTGCTCTTCTTGCTTCAGCAGTGCCGGCATGACAGCCACAGCGTACTGGATGGCCGGATCGCTGCTGGCTTCAAACGCGGCACGGTCGGCCTTGAACCACTTCAGGCGTGCATCCAGGCTGCCCAGCTCGGTGCCCGACAGTTTGGCCACCAGCGACTTCACCGCAGCGGCATCGCTGCCGGCCAGCCACTTGTTCAGCACTTCATTGTCGCGCTGCGCGGCCGGCAGGGCCACGTACTGCTCCAGCCAGTAGGCCTGCAGCTGCTGGTCCATCTTCGCCACGTAGCGACGGTCCATCTGCTTCAGGCCGCCTTCGATGGTGGTCAGGTCACGTTCCTGGTAACCGGCTTCGCGTTCGGCATCGGGCTTGCTGCGCTCGATCGACAGGCGGTACAGGGTGATCGCTGCGCCCACGGCCGAGGTGTTGTTGAACTGGCCGACGAACAGGTCACGCTCGCGGGTGGCCTTGCTGGTGTCCAGGTGCTTGACCAGCTGCGCGTGTGCGGCCAGCGCCGGCTTGCCGGCCGCGCCCTGCTTCTTCAGCCATGCCAGCACGGCGGCTTCCTCGGCCTGCTTCTGGCCAGCGGCGTCGATGCGCTTGAAGCCTTCCAGCTGGCCCAGGTAGTTCTTGGCCACGTTGTTCATGCTGGCGGCAGTGGCGGCGTACTTCACCTTGACGTCGGCGTCGGCCTTGCCGGCGTCGGCGATCATCTTCAGCACCGCGTTGTAGTGCTTGGCGATGGTCGGGTAGGTGAAGCTGGCGGTCTCGTTGAACTCGCCGGCCAGTGCATAGCGGTTGGTGCGGCCCGGGTAGCCGGCCACCATCACGAAGTCGTCGGCGCCCAGCGGCTGGTCGGCGAACTTCAGGAAGTGCTTAGGCTGGTACGGCACGTTGTCGGCGGCGAAGGCGGCCGGCTTGCCGTCCTTGCCGACGTAGGCGCGGTAGAACGAGAAATCGCCGGTGTGGCGTGGCCACATCCAGTTGTCGACGTCGCCGCCGAACTTGCCGACGCTGCCCGGGGGCGCGTAGACCAGGCGCACGTCCTTGATTTCCATGTTGCGGAACAGGCGGTAGGTGTTGCCGCCGGAGAAGCTGTACAGGCGGCAGCGGAAACCGGCATCGGCTTCACAGGCGGCAACCTGGGCCTTGTCGAAGGCGTCCAGCGCGCGGCTGCGGGCCAGCGGGTCGTTGCCGGCAGCGGCGATGGCGGCCTTGGCCTGGGCGGTGACGTCGGTGATCTGGTCGAGCACGAACACGCGGGCGTTCGGGCCGGCGCTCAGTTCGTCCTTCAGGGTCGGCGCATTGAAGCCGTCCTTGATCAGGTTCTTCTGCGCGGTCGAATTCAGCTGGATGGCGCCATACGCGCAATGGTGGTTGGTGACCACCAGGCCCTGCGGCGAGACGAAGCTGGCGGTGCAGCCGCCGAGGGCGACGACCGCGCCCATCGGGTCGCCGGTCAGGTTGGACAGCTGTTCCGGGGACAGCTTCAGGCCGGCCTTCTGCAGCGGGCCGGCGATTTCCGGCAGCTGCTGCGGCACCCACATGCCTTCAGCGGCATGGGCGACCTGGGCCAGGCCGAGGCTGGCGACGATGGAAAATGCAAGCAGGTTCGAGCGCATGGAGCAGCCCCTGGTAGTGGAACCCTCGATTGTAGCCCGCCGCCCTGCCCCGGCCCGAACCCCGGAAGTCATGGGCCTGCTTCTTGCTCTGCCATGCGCACGTCGGCCGCGCACATGGAATCGTCCTGAGGGGGCGTGGCCACCCTGGCCGGGACCGTTGGCGCCATGGATGGCGCCATCGAGCACCATGGATGGGCTTTTGCGTGTCCCGGCCAGGGTGACCACGCCCCCTCCCCCGGAATCAAGGAGGCGCTGCTGTTTGCGGCACGTTCGAAACGCCCGTCGGCGCACGCCTTTCGTTCCGCCAAAGCACCCGCAGCGCAACATGGGAATTCCGTCCGGCACCCTATAATCCGCGCTTTCCCCCTGATGAGTTCCACCCCGATGGCGCAGCAAACGATGAAGGCCCTGGTCAAGCGCGAAGCAGCCAAGGGCATCTGGCTGGAAGAAGTTCCGGTGCCGACCCCCGGCCCGAACGAGGTCCTGATCAAGCTGGAGAAGACCGCGATCTGCGGTACCGACCTGCACATCTACCTGTGGGACGAATGGAGCCAGCGCACGATCAAGCCGGGCCTGACCATCGGCCACGAGTTCGTCGGCCGCATCGCCGCGCTCGGCTCGGCAGTGACCGGTTATGAGATCGGCCAGCGCGTTTCGGCCGAAGGCCACATCGTGTGCGGCCATTGCCGCAACTGCCGTGGTGGCCGCCCGCACCTGTGCCCGAACACCGTCGGCATCGGTGTCAACGTCAATGGCGCCTTCGCCGAATACATGGTGATGCCGGCCAGCAACCTGTGGCCGATCCCGGACCAGATCCCGTCGGAGCTGGCCGCGTTCTTCGACCCGTATGGCAACGCCGCCCACTGCGCGCTGGAATTCGACGTGATCGGTGAAGACGTGCTGATCACCGGTGCCGGCCCGATCGGCATCATCGCCGCCGGCATCTGCAAGCACATCGGCGCGCGCAACGTGGTGGTGACCGACGTCAACGATTTCCGCCTGAAGCTGGCAGCCGACATGGGCGCCACCCGCGTGGTCAACGTCGCCAACCAGTCGCTGAAGGACGTGATGAAGGAGCTGCACATGGAGGGCTTCGACGTGGGCCTGGAAATGAGCGGCAACCCGCGTGCGTTCAACGACATGCTCGACTGCATGTACCACGGCGGCAAGATCGCCATGCTCGGCATCATGCCCAAGGGCGCCGGCTGCGACTGGGACAAGATCATCTTCAAGGGTCTGACCGTGCAGGGTATCTACGGCCGCAAGATGTACGAGACCTGGTACAAGATGACCCAGCTGGTGCTGTCCGGTTTCCCGCTCGGCAAGGTGATGACCCACCAGCTGTCGATCGACGAGTTCCAGAAGGGCTTCGACCTGATGGAAGAAGGCAAGGCCGGCAAGGTCGTGCTGAGCTGGAATTGATCCTCGGTTCCGCGCACGAATGGTGGGTGCCGAGCTTGCTCGGCACACCATGAAATTGAAAAAGGCGCCCGATGGGCGCCTTTTTCTGGTGTTGCCGGCCAGCGGCCGGCACTACCGGCAACGCCTGCGGCGTTACTTGCCGACGGCCACGGTCAGCAGCACGCGGCTGTGCGCCAGCTTGCCCGAGTTTTCGCGCCCGTTGCTGTCGGTGCCGTAGTAGCCGAGGCCGACATTGAACAGGCCGAACTGGCGGCTGACGCCGACGTTCCAGTCGGTGTAGTCCTTGGCCAGGCCCTTCTCGAAGCTGCTGCGGCCGACGTTGGCACTGAGGGTGAACTCCTGCGGCAGGCCCCACTGGCCGCCGACGCCGTAGTACCAGCCATCGGTGCCGCTGTTCCACTGGTCGTTGGTGTAGGCCACGGTCAGCTTGTAGGTCTCGTCCAGCGTGGTGGTGGTGATCAGCTCGTTGTAGTTCAGGTCGCTGGCACCCAGGTAGGTGTAGCGGTTCAGCAGCACGTCGAAGTTGACGCGCGGAGTGACGTCCACGCCGTAACCGATCTGGTAGTCGATCTCGGTGCTCGGGTCGCCCGGACCGAAGTCCACGCCCGAACCCCATACACCGGCATACAGGCCGACCGGCGAGGTGTAGGTGAAGCCCGCCTGCAGGGTCGGCTTCTCGTCGGTCTGCGACACACCACGGAACAGGTAGTCCGACACCGCAGTGACGTTCCAGCTGTACGGCGATTCGGTCTCCTGGGCACTGGCCGCGAACGGCGCAAGGGTCAGGGCGGCGGCAATGGCGAGGCAGGCATGGGCGTGCTTCATGAGCGTCTCCGGGGGCGGGGGGCGGGAAGGGGGCAGCAGTGAAGCCGATGCCAGACAGGCACGGTTCACGAATATTTAACCATTTGTTACTGCATTGCAACATGTGCCTGCCATGGCGGTGCCCTGCCCGCCGCGGTCGGTGAACCTCGTTGCCCGGTAGAATCGGCGGTTTCCCGTGCAGAGCCGTGCCCACGCCATGACCGACGCCTCCTCCGCCCTGACCCGCCACTATGCCGAGGAACTGGACGCCATCCGCGCCCAGGGCCTGTTCAAGTCCGAGCGGATCATCACCAGCCCGCAGTCGGCCGAGATCACCCTCGATGACGGCCGCCAGGTGCTGAACTTCTGTGCCAACAACTACCTGGGCCTGGCCGACCACCCGGACCTGATCCAGGCCGCCAAGGACGCGCTGGACACCCATGGCTTCGGCATGGCGTCGGTGCGCTTCATCTGCGGCACCCAGGACCTGCACAAGCAGCTGGAAAAGCAGATCGCCGACTTCTTCGGCAAGCAGGACACCATCCTGTACGCGGCCTGCTTTGATGCCAACGGCGGCCTGTTCGAGCCGCTGCTCGGCGAGAACGACGCCATCATTTCCGATGCACTCAACCATGCGTCGATCATCGACGGCGTGCGCCTGTGCAAGGCCAAGCGCTTCCGCTACGCCAACTGCGACATGGCCGACCTGGAAGCCCAGCTGCAGGCCGCCGATGCCGCCGGCTGCAAGACCAAGCTGATCACCACCGACGGCGTGTTCTCGATGGATGGCTTCATCGCGCCGCTGGACGAGATCACCGCACTGGCGAAGAAGTACAACGCGCTGGTGCACATCGACGAATGCCATGCCACCGGCTTCCTCGGTGCCACCGGTCGTGGCTCGGCCGAAGTGAAGGGCGTGCTGGACAGGATCGACATCATCACCGGCACCCTGGGCAAGGCCATGGGCGGCGCACTGGGCGGCTTCACCTGCGCCAGTGCCGAGGTGATCGAACTGCTGCGCCAGCGCTCGCGCCCGTACCTGTTCTCCAACTCGCTGCCGCCGCACGTGGTGGCTGCCGGCATCAAGGCGTTCGAAATGCTGGCGGCCGCCGACGACCTGCGCAGCACGCTGGCCGACAACACCGCCTACTTCCGCGAGAAGATGACCGCCGCCGGCTTCGACGTGAAGCCGGGCGTGCATCCGATCAGCCCGGTCATGCTGTACGACGCACCGCTGGCGCAGAAGTTCGCCGAGCGCCTGCTCGAGGAAGGCATCTACGCGATCGGCTTCTTCTTCCCGGTGGTGCCCAAGGGACAGGCCCGCATCCGGACCCAGATCAGCGCCGCGCACAGCCGCGAGCACCTGGATCGCGCGATCGATGCGTTCACCCGCATTGGTGTCGAGCTGGGCGTGATCAAGGGCTGATCACGCCGGGGCCGGGTCTCTTTCCACAGGAAAGGGCCCTGGCCCCATCACCCCACCCCAGGCGTCACTTCTTTTTCTTCTTGCCCTTCGGCTCGTCCTTGCTGGCCACCACCACCGGCTTGGCGGCGGCGTCCTGGCCGTTGCCCTTGGCGACGCGGATGCCGTTGGCCTTCATCCAGGCATCGAACTCATCGGCGGTCATCTTCTTGTCGCCGTTGCTCATCAGGAAGCGGTAGCTGCCGCGACCATCCAGCTCCGGGGTCTTCACTTCCACCACCGGGGTTTCGGCCGGCGTTTCCGCCTTGGCCACCTTCTTGTGGCCACCGCAGGCGGTCAGCAGCACCATCGGCAGCAGCAGGCCTGCGCAGCGCAGGGTTTGATTGAGGGTCGGGTGGTACATGGGCAGGCTCCGTTCGGGAAATTCAGCAACCAGGCGCCCCCTACGCCTGGAACGGTGGCCGGCAGCTGCCGGCCGCGGGCGGTGATCAGCCCGGTGCAGCGGCCCCCAGCCGCTGCTGGTCGCTGACCTCCAGCACCCGCCACTGGCCCTTGCCGAGATCGCCGAGCAGCAGCCCACCGATCGCGACCCGGACCAGGCGCAGCACCTGCAGGTCGAAAGCCGCGAACAGGCGGCGGATATGGCGGTTGCGGCCCTCGTCGAGGACCACCTCCAGCCATGCGGTCTTGTCGCCACGGCGCAGCACGTGCACGGCGCGGGCAGCGAGGAACTCGCCCTCGTCCTCCACCCCGGCCTGCAATGCCGCCAGGGTGGCGGCATCGGGCAGGCCATCCACCTGCACGTGGTAGGTCTTGTCCGGCCCGGTCTGCGGGTCGGTCAGGCGCGCGGCCCACTGCGGATCGTTGCTGAACAGCAGCAACCCTTCGCTGGCCTTGTCCAGGCGCCCGACCGGTGCGATCCAGGGCAGGCCGGCGCCATCAAAACAGCGGTACACCGTGTCACGGCCACGCTCGTCCTGCGCCGTGGTCACGACCCCGCGCGGCTTGTTGAGCATCAGGTACAGGCGCTGCGGCGCAGCCATCGGCTGGCCATCGACCTCGATCGGCGGCGCAGGCTGTCCGATCGGGAACTCGGGATCACGCACGACGCGGCCGGACACGCGCACCCGGCCTTCGGCGATCCAGCGCGCGGCCTCGCTGCGCGAGCACACGCCGGCCTTGGACAGCACGCGCGCCAGGCCATGACGCGCACCGCTGGATACGTTCGGCGCCGCACGCCCACGCGGTGCGTGGGAGCGGGCGGCGGGGGTGGCAGGTGGGCGGCGCGTGCGCAAGCCTCTGCTCCCCGCGGCGCTTACTTCTTGTCGACCGGCTTGGTCTCAGCCGGTGCTTCGGCCGCAGCCGGAGTGGCGGCCGGGGCCGGGCGCGCCTTGACCACGCGCACGCCGCGCGCCTTCATCCAGGCGTCGAATTCTTCGGCGGTCATGCGCTTGCCGTTCTGGCTCATGTCGAAGCGCCACGGCGTATTGTCGAACTCGGTCTGCGGCTTGTAGGCCGCCGGATCGTTCGGCTTCACCGCTGGCGCGCTCGGGATGGCCTTGGCGATGTTCTGGCAGCCATCGATGCGCAGGCGCTGCAGCACCTGGTCCAGCGACTGCGACGGGTCGTAGTTGCTGCTCAGCACGCCGGCCGGCATGCCCAGCTGGTTGCCACGGATGTACAGCTCGTCGGCCACCGGCGCGATGGTCGTGGCCGGCAACGGCAGCGGCGAGGCGCTGGTGTTGACCGAGCAATCAACCGCGGCGTGGGCGGCGGGAACCAGGGCCAGCGCCAGAACGGCGGCCGATGCAGAGCGCAGCATGAGGGGCATCCACGGAAGGAAGTGACGCGGCGAGTTTAGCAATGCCGCGTCAGCTTTCAAGCGCCACTTTCAATGAATACGGCAACTCATTGGATTTACGGGCAAAATCCCGACGAACGGCTATTGCCCGCCCGCCCCAGGCCGGTTTCCCGGCGGCAGAAACAACAAGACCCGGCCGAAGCCGGGTCCTGCTGTGTCCTACTGGCAGAGCGTCAGAACTTAGTTCTGGACGTTCAGCTCGGTACGACGGTTCTTGGCGCGACCTTCCGGGTTGTCCGAACCATCCGGGTTGGTGTTCGGAGCAATCGGACGGCTCTCGCCGTAGCCGATCGGGCCGACCAGGCGACCGGCGTCGACGCCGTTCTTGGTCAGGTAGTTGTACACGGCGGTGGCGCGACGCTCCGACAGCTTCTGGTTGTAAGCGTCGGTACCCTTCGAGTCGGTGTGACCGGCAACTTCAACGCGCAGATCCGGGTAACGCTTCAGGATCTCGGTGGCTTCGCTCAGGATCGCCACGGCGTCCGGACGCAGGTTCGACTTGTCGAAGTCGAAGTTGACGCCCTTCAGGTCGATGGAGACCGGAACCGGGCAACCGTCCGGACCGATGGTCTGACCCGGCTGCGAGTTCGGGCACTTGTCGTCGCAGTTGTTGACGCCGTCACCGTCGTCATCCAGGTCGGCGCAGCTCGGGGCAACCGGAGCCGGAGCCGGAGCAGCCGCGACCGGAGCCGGGCCCAGCGGGATCACGACGCCGACCGAAGCCAGCACGTCGCCGAACCAGCTTTCGTCGCGTGCAGCGACGCTCTGGTCGTCGAAGTCAGCGCGGTAGGCCACTTCGGCGCGGACAGCCACGCGCTTCTCGAAGGTGGTCTGCAGGCCGACGCCCAGCTTGGCGGCCAGGTTGCCGTCCTTACGCTGGCGCGGACCGTTGTTGTCGATCGCAGCGTACTCTTCTTCCGACTTCTGGTAGCCCAGGCCACCGACGATGTACGGGTTCCAGCCGCGGCCTTCCTTGATGAAGTGGCGACGCAGGTCCAGCGAGACGCCGTACTGCGACCAGTTCAGGTCCTGGTTGCTGTCGAAGTTCGGGTTCTGGTAGTTCAGCTCACCGTCCAGCGACCAGTTCGGGCTGATGAACTTACCCAGGCCCAGGGTCACGAACGGAGCGTCATTGGTCAGACGGTCGCTGTCCTGGAAGTTGAAGCCGGCCGAACCGGTCAGGTACCAGCGGTCATCGAACTCCTGCGCCGAAGCTGCCTGGGCGAAAGCCAGGCCGCCCAGCAGCGCGGCAGTAAGGATCTTCTTGTTCATTGAGTACAGCTCCTATTTCGGGGGTATGAAACCGGTAGAGGCATGGGCCAGCACTAGTGCATCGATGTACGACAGCCGATTCAGCACGCCACCGCCGCGAACATTATGCTCAGGCGGGTGAAGGCCATGTTAACAGTCCCGTAACATGTGAAGTGTTGCGCCCGACCGGCCACCGGTCCGACGTTGAAACCCTATACAGGATGATGAAAATCCGCAAGACCCACGCACTGCAAGGGTTTGACGGGGTTTAAGTGTCGAATGCGACATATTGCGCAACGCGCCGCATCACACGGTTCAGCGCGTTTGCGGAAACGTGAGGAACCTTATGATGGGATCACGAACCCAGCCGGAGCCGTGATGAAAGCCGTCGCCCTGAGTCGTGAATACGCCCCTGCCCTGCGTGATGTCCTGCTGCCACCGCCGCTGCCTCCACGCGGCCGGGACCTGCTGGTCCGGATCGAAGCGGTCTCGGTCAACCCGGTCGACGCCAAGCAGCGGGCCGCCACCGATCCGGCAGCGCTGGAGACGCCGCGGGTGCTCGGCTGGGACGCCGCCGGCGTGGTTGAAGCCATCGGCGATGAGGCCAGCCTGTTTGCCTCCGGCGACGAGGTCTACTTTGCCGGCGACGTCACCCGCCCGGGCTGCAATGCGCAGTACCAATGGGTGGACGAACGGCTGGTCGCCCGCAAGCCGACCACGCTCGATT
The DNA here is from genome assembly GCF_059371555.1 of Stenotrophomonas sp. YJH_SMC_10. Taxonomy (NCBI): domain Bacteria; kingdom Pseudomonadati; phylum Pseudomonadota; class Gammaproteobacteria; order Lysobacterales; family Lysobacteraceae; genus Stenotrophomonas; species Stenotrophomonas sp. YJH_SMC_10. The sequence continues at coordinate 41,905 of NZ_JCAFUS010000019.1, forward strand.
TCGCCGAAGCCGCCGCGCTGCCCCTGACCACGCTGACCGCGTGGGAGCTGCTGTTCCAGCGCATGCCCCTGCATCTGGACGACCGCCGCCATGGCGGCCAGCACCTGCTGGTGATCGGCGGTGCGGGCGGCGTGGGCTCGATGGCGATCCAGCTCGCCCGCCACGCCGGTTTCGAGGTGATCGCCACGGCTTCGCGCGACGCTTCGATCGAGTGGTGCCGGCAGATGGGGGCCACGCACGTGATCGACCATCGGCAGCCACTGCAACCCCAGTTGCAGGCGCTGGGCATCGCTGCGGTGCAGGTTGCGCTGAATCTGGCCGACACCGACCACTACTGGGACGAGCTGGGCCAGCTGCTGGCACCGCAGGGTCATGTCGGACTGATCGTGGAGCCGCGTGGCGCGCTGCGCATCGGCGATCCGTACAAGGCCAAGTGCATCGGCATCCACTGGGAATTCATGTTCGCGCGCTCGCGCTTTGCCACCGCCGACCGTATCGAACAGCACCGCATCCTCAGCCGCGCCGCCAGCATGATCGATGCCGGCCAGCTGCGCGGCACGCTCAGTGAGACGCTGGGCACGATCAACGCAGCCAACCTGGACATCGCGCATCAGCGCCTGGCCAGCGGGCACACGGTGGGCAAGCTGGCGCTGGTCGGCTGGGACGACTGACGCGGTGATGTAGAGCCGGGCCCACGCTCGGCTGCTGTGCCTGCCGCCACCCGCAGAGCACGGGCTCGGACCTGCACAACCGCCCGCATGCAGGTTCGGCGCCGCCTGTAGCGCCGGATTGGCTTGAATCTGTATCTATGGCATCAAGGAAATCAGGGATACGGTGGGAACAGATTCCCCCTCCCCCGAGCCCGCCATGCCCACCGCCCTGCCCCTGCGCCTGCTGCAACTGATCACTGGCCTGTTCCTGTACGGCTTCGGTGCTTCGCTGATGATCCGCGCCGCGATCGGCGTGGCACCCTGGGATGTCCTGTCGCAGGGCATCGCTGCGCAGACCCCACTGTCGTTCGGCCTGGCGACCAACGTGATCGGCGCGCTGGTGCTGCTGCTGTGGTGGCCGCTGCGCCAGAAGCCGGGCGTGGGCACCGTGCTCAACGTGATGCTGATCGGTCCCTCTGCGCAGTTCGGGCTGTGGCTGCTGCCGCCGGCCGTCGGCCTTGGCTGGCAGCTGGCGATGTTCTGCGCGGGCATGCTGCTGGTGGCCCTGGCCACCGGCCTGTACATCGGCGCCCGCCTCGGCCCGGGTCCACGCGATGGCCTGATGACCGGCCTGCATGCCCGCACCGGCTGGCCGATCTGGAAGGTGCGCAGTTTGATTGAAGGCAGCGTCCTGCTGCTGGGCTGGTGGCTGGGCGGCAACGTCGGCCTCGGCACCCTCGCCTTCGCCCTGCTGATCGGCCCGCTGTGCGGGGTGACCCTGGGCTGGTTCGGGATCGGTCGCCCCGCTCCGGTCGTGCCGGCCGCTGCCCGGCAACCGCAATCACCCTGAGCTGCCCCGTATGCCGGCCAGCGGCCGGCACGACCGCCCCCGGAGTTCGGGGGCAGCGCCGCAGGCGCCATCCAGCAACCCTTGCCCCGGCCGCCGTTTCGCGGCACGCTTCGCGCTTCCGTACGCAAGCGTATCGACCATGTCGCCAGCCAACGAAAGCGCCTATCCCCATCTGTTCGCCCCGCTGGACCTGGGCTTCACCCAGTTGCGCAACCGCGTATTGATGGGCTCGATGCACACCGGCCTGGAGGATCGCGCCCGCGACTTCCCGCGGCTGGCGGCCTACTTCGCCGAACGCGCCGAGGGCGGCGTCGGCCTGATCGTCACCGGCGGCTTCGCACCGAACGTGGTCGGCTGGCTGAAGCCGTTCGGCGGCAAGCTGTCCTGGCCCTGGGAAGTGCGGCCGCACCGCCAACTGACCGCCGCCGCGCACCAGCATGGCGCGAAGATCTGCCTGCAGCTGCTGCATGCCGGCCGCTATGCCTACCACCCCTTGTCGGTGGCACCGTCGAAGCTGAAGGCACCGATCAACCCGTTCACCCCGCGCGCGCTGTCGGCCAGCGGCGTCGAGCGCCACATCGCCGACTACGCGCGCAGCGCGAAGCTGGCCCGCGAGGCCGGCTACGACGGCGTGGAAGTGATGGGCTCGGAGGGCTACCTCATCAACGAGTTCATCGCCCCGCGCACCAACACGCGCACCGACCGCTGGGGCGGTGACGCCAGCCAGCGCATGCGCTTCGCGGTCGAGATCGTGCGCCGCATCCGCGAAGCCTGTGGCCTGGACTTCATCATCATCTACCGCCTGTCGCTGGTCGACCTGGTGGAAGACGGCAGCAACTGGGAAGAGATCGTGCAACAGGCGCAGGCCATCGAGGCCGCCGGCGCGACGATCATCAATTCCGGTATCGGCTGGCACGAAGCGCGTATCCCGACGATTGCCACCTCGGTGCCGCGCGCGGCCTTCGCCGGCGTCACCGCCAAGCTCAAGCCGCACGTGGCGCTGCCGCTGGTGGCGACCAACCGCATCAACATGCCCGAGGTCGCCGAACGCATCCTCGCCGATGGCGGCGCCGACATGGTGTCGCTGGCACGCCCGCTGCTGGCCGACCCGCAGTGGCCGAACAAGGCCCGCGCCGGCCGCGCCGAGGCGATCAACACCTGCATCGCCTGCAACCAGGCCTGCCTGGACCACGTGTTCGAGAACAAGCTGGCCAGCTGCCTGGTCAACCCGCGCGCCGCGCACGAGACCGAGCTGGTCTATCGCCCGGCCGCCACGCCGAAGAAGGTTGCCGTGGTCGGCGCCGGCCCGGCCGGCCTGGCCTGCGCCACCGTCGCCGCCCAGCGCGGTCACCAGGTCACCCTGTTCGATGCCAGCGACGAGATCGGTGGCCAGTTCAACGTCGCCAAGCGCATCCCCGGCAAGGAAGAGTTCCACGAGACCCTGCGCTACTTCCGCCACACACTGCAGGAGACCGGCGTGCAGCTGCGCCTCGGCACCCGCGCGGACGCCTCCCACCTGGCCGGCTTCGACGAGGTGGTGCTGGCCACCGGCATCACCCCGCGCAGGGTCGATTTCCCCGGTGCCGACCACGCCAAAGTGGTCAGCTACCTGGACGTGCTGCTGGGCCGGGTCGAAGTGGGCGCCAGTGCGGCGATCATCGGCGCCGGCGGCATCGGCTTCGATGTCGGCGAGTTCCTCAGCCACGCCGGTGAGTCGCCCTCGCTGGACCCGCAGCGCTGGATGGCCGAATGGGGCGTGGACAGTACGTTCGAGGCCCGTGGCTCGCTGGCCCGGCCGCAGGTCGAGGCCTCGCCGCGCCGGCTGTGGCTGCTGCAGCGCAGCCCGGGCAAGCCCGGCGCACGACTGGGCAAGACCACCGGCTGGATCCACCGCGCCACGCTGAAGGCCAAGGGCGTGCGCATGCTCGGTGGCGTCGAGTACCTGGGCGTGGACGACGCGGGCCTGCGCATCCGCGTGGACGGCAGCGAACAGCTGTTGCCGGTCGACCATGTGGTGATCTGCGCCGGGCAGGAACCCAACCGCGCGCTGCAGGCCGAACTGCAGGCCGCCGGCATCAGCGCGCAACTGATCGGCGGCGCCGACGTGGCCGCAGAACTCGACGCCAAGCGCGCCATCGACCAGGGCAGCCGGGTCGCCGCCGCGCTTTGATCTGTGGATGAATGGGGGACGGAATGTGATTTCCGTCACCCCCGGCAAACCTGAATGTCAAGCCGTGCGGTTCACGATGCGTTCGGCTACGCCCCCCTACCTTGCGCCATCTTTCCGCTCACCAGCCAGTTTCCGGTGAGCCGGCGCAGCCCCCACGACCGGTACTGGTCGTTTCTTTTGGGGCTGCCCACGGGGCGGCCCCGATGGCCGCCTCCCCATGACGCCAAGTCGTAGCCCGCCTCCTGTCGCCCCCCGCGGCCGGAACTGGAGAGTGCGACCCATACGGAGCAAGGAGTTATATGAAACTGGCCTGGATTCTCTGGCTGTCGCAGTTGTTGCCTCAGCCGGCCGCTGATTCACTGTGTTTGAGCACCACCGTTTACCTGGAAGCCCGCGACCAGACCCTGCGCGGCCAGCAGGCCGTCGCCGAGGTCGCGCTGCGCCGCCTCGACAGCGGCCTGTGGGGTGATTCGATGTGCCAGGTGGTCACCGCACGCAAGCAGTTCGCACCGACCATCGTCTCCCCCGGCACCCAGCTGGGCAACGACGCGGCCTGGAGCGAGGCCATGAACGTGGCCTTCGACGCCGAGCGCAACTGGGCGCTGCCGGCCGGCGAGCGCCGCGAGATCGTGCCCGGTGCCAGCCACTTCGCCGCGCTGTCCATCGCCAGCCCGAACTGGCGCAATGCCTACCAGGTGGCCACCATCGGCGATCACACCTTCTATAAGGTGCAGAACCTCAAGCCGCGGCAGTCGTAACGATCCGTGCCGGCGGCAGCGTTGCCGCCTGCCGGCAGGCTCTGGGATAGTGGGCGTTTCCCGCCCGCATCACCTGGAGTTCCCATGAAGCTGTACAGCAAGCCCGGTGCCTGTTCCACCGCCGACCACATTGCCCTGCAGTGGACCGGCCAGCCGTTCGAGGTCGAACTGCTGAACAAGGACACCCTGAAGGGTCCGGAATTCCTCAAGATCAATCCGGCCGGTGCGGTGCCCGCGCTGGTCGACGGCGACTTCGTGCTGCTGCAGAACGCCGCGATCATGGGCTATATCGCCGATCGCTTCCCGCAGGCCGGCCTCGGCGGTGATGGCAGCCCGCGCCAGCGCGCCGAAGCCACCCGCTGGCTGGCGTTCGTCAATTCCGACGTGCATCCGGCCTTCTCGCCGCTGTTCGCGCCGGGCAAGTTCATTGCCGACGAAGGCCAGTACGACGCGATCCGCGCCGCCGCGCACAAGCGCCTGCGTGGCCTGTTCGAGACCGCCGACAGGCAGCTGGCCGACAAGCCGTGGCTGGCCGGCTTCCGCAGCTTCGCCGACCCGTACTTCTACATCACCCTGCGCTGGGCCGCCGGCACCAAGGTCGACCTGTCGGGCCTGGACAACCTGGCCGCCTACAAGGCGCGCATGGACGCCGACGCCGGCGTGCAGGCCGCGCTGAAGGCCGAAGGCCTGGCCTGACCTTGGTCAGGGGTCAGAGCCGTTCGCGTGGCGAACGGATCTGACCCCATCGGCTACCAGGCGGCTCCGCCCCCCCCCCCCTCGATTTCATTGGCGCGATCAGCCGATCTGGCGGATCACTTCCCCCTTGGCATCGCGCAGGTAGGTCGGCACCACCTCGATACGCAACCTTACTGCCAGCGGGTAGACCCCGCGCTCGGCGCGCACCCCTGCCAGGGCCTGCAGGCCCGCCTCGTCCAGTGACCAGCGCGCGCTGTCGGCGGATACGTCCGCCACTTCACCGCCCCCGTCCGCGATGAACTCCCACTGCCGCTCGCGGCTGACCAGTTCCAGCGATCTGCCGTGGCGCAGGCGCAGCGGCAGCAGTTCGCACACGCTCGCCACCTGGCCGGCGCCAAGCACCAGCGTGGTCATGCCCGCCTCCTGGCGCCAGTCCAGTGTCTCGATGAACAACATGCCGGTGCTGGAGCCTTCGCGCTCGCTGCCGGCCCGCACCTCTGCCGCCAGCGCAGGGTCCTCCAGCAGGTTGCCGCGGTGCAGGTCGCTGACCCACAGCGGCATTGCCGGCTGCAGCGCCTGCAGCACGCCGCGCGTGGACCAGCGCTTGACTGCCTCCATTTCCTCATCGGTCAATCCCACCAGCTGCAGGAACTGCAGGTGGCCATTGGCGGTGTCGCGTGCCAGCAACTGCGGGTCGGCAATGAACGCCAGATGGCACAGCCGCGTGTCGGTCTCCAGCGCGATCGGGCCGTTGGCATTGAGGTGGTGACCATCCTCGAACACGTTGCCACTGCCGAACACATAGCGCGCCAGGTTCTGCAGCAGGTTCATCGGCCACACCGGTGGCGGGCTGCCGGCGTCCTCGCCGGCTTCGGCCGCGAGGCGGAAGGTCAGCTCGAAGCCATAGCCGCTGGCGGCGGCATCGCGGCTCTCCTTGGCATACAGCTCGGAGAAGCCATAGGTGATGTAGTGCCAATGCGGCAGCGGCGCGTCCGCCCAGTACACGCTGATGCCATCCAGTGGATCCTGGCCCCCCAGCGTGTACGGCAATGCCGTGCCGTAGTGGCGGGGTTCCTGGCCCGCGTACAGCGGTGCCAGTGCCGCATTGATCGCGTCCCAGCCAGGGGTGTCGGTGTCGTCGTGGTCGTCCTGCACGCGGGACTCCTTGTGGGGAAGTGAACCGATCACTTTACGCGTTGGCTCGGGCCTGCACGACCTCGCTGCCGGTGTCCAGCAGGGCCAGCCGGGTTTCCTGCCACCAGCGCTGGGCCAGCGCCGGGCTGCGCGCCTTGGCGACCGCCGCCAGCAGTTCCGGGCACAGGCGTTCCAGTGCCAGTGCATCGGTGCAGCGTTCGATCTTCAACTGCATGAAATACCCCTTGAGGCCCAGATGACGCCGCACCGCCTCGCTCATTGCGTCGTACAGCTGCTGGTACAGCGCCGGGTCGTGTTCGCGACCGGTGCTGAGGCCACGTGCGGGCGCCACGTCTGCGCTTCCACCGATCACTTCGATCAGTCCCTGCGCGGCCAGTTGCTCCAGCGCATCGGCAGGCGCGCGCAGGCCTTCCAACAGGCCGCGCAGTTCAGTGTCGTCGCGACGGCCATCGACCATCAGCAGGATCGAGCGCAGCCCCGCCGGCAGGCGCCGGCCACGGTCTTCGATTTCCTGACGGCCAGCAGCCGTCTTGGCGTGCAGCAATGCCATTGCCTCCCCCTCCCTCGATGCGCCATGCCGGCGGGCCTTCGCGGGCACGCCCCCCTGTGTGCCATCCCCCGACGGCACGCGCCTTCCCCGGCGCGCGCCGCGTATTGCAGGTCGATGACAGGCCGAGCTTAGCGCAAGTGCAGAGGGGAGTGCCGGCCGCTGGCCGGCAACCTCGGGATTGATGGGGGTGCCGGCCAGGGGCCGGCACTACCGGATCAGCGGCCCAGCGCCCGCCGGATCTCTTCCAGCGCGCCGGGATCGTCCAGCGTCGACAGGTCGCCCGGGTCGCGCTGCTCGGCCAGCGCCTGCAACGAGCGCCGCAGCAGCTTGCCCGAACGGGTCTTGGGCAGCGCGTTGACCACGTGCACGTGCGCCGGGCGCGCCACTGCGCCGAGCGAGGTGGTCACCGTGGCCATCATCTCGGCCACCACCGGCGCCGGATCCTCGCCATCCAGGCCCTGCTTGAGGGTAACGAACACCAGCGGCACCTGCCCCTTCAGTTCGTCCTTGACCCCGATCACCGCCGCCTCGGCCACCCGCGGGTGGCTCGAAATGGCCTCCTCGATCTCACGCGTGCCCAGCCGGTGTCCGGCCACATTGATCACATCGTCGGTACGGCCGAGGATGAAGGTGTAGCCATCGTCGTCGCGGATCGCCCAGTCCAGCGAGCTGTACAACAGTTCCTTGAAGTGGCTGAAGTAGCTCTGCAGGAAACGGTTGTCGTCGTTCCACACCGTGCTCATGCAGCCCGGCGGCAACGGCGGCGACACCACCAGCACCCCCTTCTGCCCCGCTGCGACTTCCTCGCCGGTGTTCTCGTCGATCACCTTCATCCGGTAGCCGAGGTTGGGGAAGCCCGGCGAACCGAAGCGCACCGGCTTCATCTCCAGGCCCGGCAGCAGGGTCAGCGCCGGCCAGCCGGTCTCGGTCTGCCAGTAGTTGTCGATGATCGGCTTGCCGAGCGCTTCGCTGATCCAGTGCGCGGTCGGTTCGTCCAGCGGCTCGCCGGCCAGGAACAGGTACTTCAGCGCGCGCAGGTCGTGGCGATGGATGAAGTCCGCATCGTGCTTCTTCAGCACGCGGATGGCAGTGGGCGAGGAGAACATGGTGCGCACGTTGTACTGCTCACACAGCGCCCACCAGATGCCCGGGTCCGGATTCGTCGGCAACCCTTCGTACAGCAGCGACGTGCAGCCGCCGATCAGCGGGCCGTACACGTTGTAGGAATGACCCACCGCCCAGCCGACATCGGATGTGGAGAACATCACTTGCCCCGGCTTGCAGTCGAATACGGTTTCCATCGACTGCGCCATCGCCACCGCGTAGCCGCCGACATCGCGCTGCACGCCCTTAGGCTTGCCGGTGGTGCCGGAGGTGTACAGCAGGTAGCTCGGCTCGCTCGCTTCCAGCCACTGCACCGGCACATCGACTTCACCCACCTGTGCGCGCAGCGCGGCGTACTCCACGTCGCGACCCGGCACGCGCGGTTCGGCGGCATCCAGCCCACGCGAGACGATCAGCACGTGTGGCGGAGGCGACGCCGCTTCGGCGCAGGCGGCGTCGACCATCGGCTTGTACGGAATCAGCTTGCCACCGCGCATGCCCGCGTCGGCGGCGATCAGCAGCCTGGGCTTGGCGTCGTCGATGCGCAGTGCCAGGTTGTGCGCGGCAAAGCCACCGAACACCACCGAATGCACCGCGCCGATGCGCGCGCAGGCCAGCATTGCGAACACGGCTTCCGCCATGTTCGGCATGTAGATCACCACGCGGTCGCCGTGGCCGACGCCGAGGTGCTTGAGCACGGCGGCGAAGTCGTTCACTTCGCGATACAGCTGGCGATAGGTGATCTCGCGGGTGCTGTTGGTTTCGGTGGAAATGGCGACCAGCGCGAGCTGGTCGGCGCGCTCGGCCAGGTGGCGGTCGACGGCGTTGTAGCAGAGATTGGTTTCACCGCCGACGAACCAGCGCCGGAACGGCGGATTGCTGTAGTCGAGCACCTGCTGCGGCGGTTTGTGCCAGTGGATGCGCTTGGCTTCCTCGCCCCAGAAGGCCTCCGGCTCGTCGATCGAGCGACGGTAGGTTTCCTCGTAGTTCATGACGCAGCCCTCCCAGACAAAGTCATGGGTTCGAGGATAGTCCGGCGCTGCCGCGCGGGCCGCCCTACCTTGGTAGGGGGTGGGGTTTGTTCTGCAGGGCTGCACCCTGCCGAACCCCTAGAACGGAGCCGCGGACTCGAACGCGAGCGCCTCGCCCGTCACCGGATGAATGAACCGCAGGCTGCGCGCATGCAGGTGCACGCGTTGCGCCGGGGCGGCGCCGTACAGCACGTCACCGACAATGGGATGGCCGAGGCTGGCCATGTGCAGGCGCAGCTGATGGCTGCGGCCGGTGACCGGCTCCAGCGCCACGCGGGTGCGCTGCGCCCCAGCATCGCGATCCAGTACGCGCCAGCGTGTCAGCGCCGGCTTGCCGCATTCGTGATCGACCCTCTGCTTCGGCCGGTTCGGCCAGTCAACGATCAACGGCAGGTCCACTGCGCCGGCATCACCCTCGAGCAGCCCCTGCACCACCGCTTCATACCGCTTGCCGACCTGGCGCTGCTCGAACTGCATCGACAGTGCTGCCTGCATCGCCTTGCCGCGCGCGTGCAGCAGCAGGCCGGACGTCACCTGATCCAGGCGATGCACGGTCAGTGCATCCGGGTACAGCGCCTGCAGGCGCGCAACCACGCAGTCCTGGTTCTCGGCACTGCGGCCGGGCACGGACAGCAGGCCGGCCGGCTTCTCGGCCACCAGCAGTGCGTCGTCGATGTAGTGCAGGTGGATCATGCCGTTCCGTATCCGTCCAGACGCAAACGGGGAAGCCGAAGCTTCCCCGTTCTCTGCGTACCGACCAGCGGTCGGTACCTACCCTGAAGGAAAAGTACCGACCAGCGGTCGGTACCGACCTCGATGGAAGACGTACCGACCGGAGCCGGTACCGCCTGCATCAGCCCAGCAAGTGGGCGACGCCGGCGCGCTCTTCTTCCAGCTCGGCCAGGGTCTTGTCGATGTACTTCTGGCTGAAGTCGTCGATCGGCAGATCCTTGACCAGGGTGTACTTGCCGTTCTCGGTGGTGACCGCGAAGCCGAAGATCACGCCTTCCGGAATGCCGTAGGAACCGTCGGACGGCACGCCCATGGTGACCCACTTGCCGTTGCTGCCCAGCACCCAGTCACGCACGTGGTCGATGGCAGCGTTGGCGGCCGAAGCGGCCGAGGACGAGCCGCGGGCTTCGATGATCGCCGCGCCGCGCTTGCCGACGGTCGGGATGAAGGTGTTGGCGTTCCACTCCTGGTCGTTGATCGCATCGGCGATCGACACACCATCGGCGGTGGCGAAACGGTAGTCCGGGTACATGGTCGGGCTGTGGTTGCCCCACACGACCAGCTTCTCCATGCCACCGACCGGCTTGCCGAGCTTGGCCGACAGCTGGCTCAGCGCGCGGTTGTGGTCCAGGCGCAGCATGGCGGTGAAGTTTTCCGGCTTCAGGTCCGGGGCCGACTTCATCGCGATGTAGGCGTTGGTGTTGGCCGGGTTGCCGACCACCAGCACCTTCACGTCACGGCTGGCGACCTTGTTCAGCGCCGCGCCCTGGGCGGTGAAGATCTTGGCGTTTTCCAGCAGCAGGTCCTTGCGCTCCATGCCCGGGCCGCGCGGACGTGCACCCACCAGCAGGGCGATGTCGGCGTCCTTGAACGCGACTTCAGCGTCGTCGGTGCCGATCATGCCGGCCAGCAGCGGGAAGGCGCAGTCTTCCAGCTCCATCATCACGCCCTTCAGGGCGGCCTGGGCCTTGTCGACCGGCAGTTCCAGCAGCTGCAGGATGACCGGCTGGTCCTTGCCCAGCATTTCGCCGGAGGCGATGCGGAACAGCAGGGCATAACCGATCTGGCCGGCGGCGCCGGTCACGGCAACACGAACGGGTGCTTTCATGGGGGTTTCCTCTTGCTTGCAAGCGTTTGATGGGACGCCGCGGGCGTGGCCATGAAGGCCGGGCGGGCGGCGGGGAACAGGGAAACGGCCACCCGTGGGTGGCCGTTTCGAAGGGGGATCAGGCGGCGAGGTGCTTGTTCCACTCCGCCACGCGCTCGGCCTGGGCGGCCAGCACGGCGTCGACGTCGCCTTCCAGGGTGATCGAATGGATCACGTCGCCCTGCTTGACCGAATCGACGATGGCCTGGCCTTCCAGGACCTTGCCGAAGACGGTGTGGCGGCCGTCCAGCCAATCGGTCTTGATGTGGGTGATGAAGAACTGGCTGCCGTTGGTGTTCGGGCCGGCGTTGGCCATCGACAGCGAGCCGACCTCGTGCTTCACGCCATTCTTCTCGTCTTCGAACTTGTAGCCCGGGCCGCCGGTGCCACGGCCCTGCGGGCAGCCGCCCTGGATCATGAAGTCGGCGATCACGCGGTGGAAGATCAGGCCGTCATAGAAGCCGTGCTTGACCAGGTTCACGAAGTTGGCCACGGTCAGCGGCGCCTTGTCGGCGAACAGCTCGACCTTGATCGGGCCCTGGGTGGTGTCGAAAGTGGCGATGAGGGACATGAAGATCCTTGATGCAAAGGGGAATGCGTCTAGCCCCCTAGTTTACACCTGCCTCGTGGCGGCGGCGGCTTCGACCATCGGTGGAGACGCCGGCTTCAGCCACCGGACGGGCAGCGCCGCCCGCCGTCCTGGCAGCCTCGGCCGGGGCGCTGGACAGCCACCTGAATGGCGCCCGGGACCGGCGTGAAATCCACCTTTTCGCGAATCGTCAAGTTCGACGTATAATGTTGGACTTCTTTTTCCAAATCCGGCGCCGACTGGCCCCCTTTCGTATGTCCATCGAAAATCTTCGCAACATCGCCATCGTCGCCCACGTCGACCATGGCAAGACCACCCTGGTCGACCAGCTGCTGAAGCAGTCCGGCACCCTGTCCGAGCGTACCGTCCTCGCCGAGCGCGTGATGGACAGCAACGACCAGGAAAAGGAACGCGGCATCACCATCCTGGCCAAGAACACGGCCATCACCTGGGAAGACAAGAAGACCGGCATCAAGAACCGGATCAACATCGTCGATACCCCCGGCCACGCCGACTTCGGCGGTGAGGTCGAGCGCGTGCTGTCGATGGTCGACACCGTGCTGATCCTGGTCGATGCGATGGACGGCCCGATGCCGCAGACCCGCTTCGTGACCCAGAAGGCCTTCGCGATGGGCTTCAAGCCGATCGTCGTGGTCAACAAGATCGACCGTCCGGGCGCCCGTCCGGAATGGGTGATCGACCAGGTCTTCGACCTGTTCGACAAGCTCGGCGCCACCAATGAGCAGCTGGACTTCCCGATCGTCTACGCCTCGGCCCTGAACGGCTACGCCGGCCTGGAAGACACCGTGCGCGACGGCGACATGACCCCGCTGTACGAAGCGATCATGCAGCACGCCCCGCGTCCGGAAGTGGACCCGGAAGGCCCGTTCCAGATGCGCATCAGCCAGCTGGACTACAACAACTTCGTGGGCGTGATCGGCATCGGCCGCATCCAGCGCGGCACCCTGAAGAAGAACATGCAGGTCGCCGTCATCGACCGTGAAGGCAAGAAGCGCAACGGCAAGGTCGCCCAGGTGCTGGGCTTCCTGGGACTGGAGCGCATCGAGCAGGACACCGCCGAAGCCGGTGACATCGTGGCCATCTCCGGCATTCCGGAGCTGACCATCTCCGACACCCTGTGCCACCCGGACACCCCCGAAGCCCTGCCGGCGCTGACCGTCGACGAGCCGACCATCTCGATGACCTTCCAGGTCAACAACTCGCCGTTCGCCGGCAACAAGGACCTGTCCGGTGGCAAGTTCCTGACCAGCCGCCAGATCAAGGACCGCCTGGACCGCGAACAGGTCCACAACGTGGCCCTGAAGGTGGAGCAGCTGGAAGACGCCGACAAGTTCCTGGTCTCCGGCCGCGGCGAACTGCACCTGTCGGTGCTGATCGAGAACATGCGCCGTGAAGGTTATGAGCTGGCCGTGTCGCGCCCGGAAGTGATCATCAAGGAAATCGACGGCCAGATGATGGAGCCGATCGAGCAGCTGGTGGTCGACATCGAGGAAGTGCACCAGGGCGGCGTGATGGAAAAGCTCGGCACCCGCAAGGGCCAGCTGAAGAACATGGAGCCGGACGGCAAGGGCCGTGTGCGCCTGGAGTACCAGATCCCGGCCCGTGGCCTGATCGGTTTCCAGAACGAGTTCAAGACCCTGACCCAGGGCTCGGGCCTGCTGTTCCACGTGTTCGACCATTACGGTCCGAAGGAACAGGGCGCGATCGCCAAGCGCATCAACGGCGTGATGATCGCCAATGCGCCGGGCGTCACCCCCGCCTACTCGCTGGGTCCGCTGCAGGAGCGCGGCAAGCTCTTCGCTGCCGAAGGCGACAACGTGTATGAAGGCCAGCTGGTCGGCATCCACTCCAAGGACAACGACCTGACCGTCAACGCGATCAAGACCAAGCCGCTGACCAACATGCGCGCTTCGGGCAAGGACGATGCGATCCAGCTGACCCCGGCGATCAAGTACTCGCTGGAACAGGCGCTGGACTTCATCGAAGACGACGAGCTGGTCGAGATCACCCCGAAGGAGATCCGCCTGCGCAAGAAGTTCCTGACCGAAAGCGACCGCAAGAAGGCTTCGCGCGGCGGCTGAGCCAGCACCCGTGAACCCGAGCGGCTACAACCCGGATCCGCACCGGCATCCGGGTCTGCACGTCATCGCCCTGCTCGAAGCGAGCAAGGCGATGCTGGCGCTGTTGGCCGCGACCGGGCTGGAAGTGCTCGGACCGCAACCGCTGCGGCACGGCATCATGGTCCTGATCCGGCGTTTCAGCCTGGATCCGGACCATGGCACCCTGCCCTCGCTGCTGCACATGATCAGCCCCGACGCGGTCCATCTGGCCGCGGCGGGGATGATCGGCTACGGCCTGCTGCACCTGGTCGAAGCCTGGGGCCTGTGGCGGGCCAAGGCCTGGGCCTCCTGGCTGGGCTGCCTGACCGCCTCCCTGTACCTGCCTTTCGACATCTTCGCGATCATCCGCCATCCCGGCTGGCCATCGTGGACGATCCTGGCGATCAACCTGATCGTGGTCTACGTCCTCGCCCGCGACCTGCGCAAGCGCCACCGCTGAGCACCGGCTACACTGGGGATTGGAGCCGACCAAGCCGCCCCATGCGCCCGTCCTTGCCGCCTCTGCTGACCTGCCTGCTTGCCGCGCTGCCTGCGCTGCTTTCGGCTGGCTGCAGCCCGGCCGCGTCCAGCGCGCATGCGGCCGAACCCGCGAGCCGCAACGTGCCGTTCCCCTACGCTGAAACCGATGTCGCCGACCTGCAGGCGCAGATGACCGCCGGCGAGCTGGACAGCGCCACCCTGGTCCAGGCCTACCTGCAGCGGATCGCCTCCCTGGATCGCGCCGGACCCCGCCTGCGCGCGGTGATCGAGCTCAACCCCGATGCCCTGAAGGACGCCGCCGAACGCGACCGCGAGCGCCGTGCGGGACGCCTGCGCGGCCCGCTGCACGGGATCCCGGTGCTGCTGAAGGACAACATCAACGCCGCGCCCATGGCCACCAGCGCCGGCTCGCTGGCCCTGCAGGGCTTCCGCCCGGACGACGCGTACCTGGTACGGCGGCTGCGCGACGCCGGTGCGGTGGTGCTGGGCAAGACCAATCTCAGCGAATGGGCCAATTTCCGCGGCAATGATTCGATTTCCGGCTGGAGCGCGCGCGGCGGCCAGACCCGCAACCCCTATCGCCTGAGCCACTCGCCCTGTGGCTCCAGCAGCGGCAGCGCGGTGGCAGTCGCGGCCAACCTGGCCAGCGTGGCGATCGGCACCGAAACCGACGGCAGTATCGTCTGCCCGGCAGCGATCAACGGCATCGTCGGGCTCAAGCCGACCGTCGGCCTGGTCAGTCGTGACGGCATCATCCCGATTTCGTTCAGCCAGGACACCGCCGGGCCGATGACACGCAGCGTCGCCGACGCCGCCGCTGTGCTGACCGCGATCGCCGGCCGCGATGATGCCGACCCGGCCACGGCGACCATGCCCGGCCGCGCGGTCTACGACTACACCGCGCGGCTGGATCCACAGGGCCTGCGCGGCAAGCGCATCGGCCTGCTGCAGACACCGCTGCTGACGTACCGCGGCATGCCACCGCTGATCGAACAGGCCACCACCGAGCTGCGCCGCGCGGGTGCGGTCGTGGTGCCGGTGACGCTGCCCAACCAGGGCGCCTGGGCCGAGGCCGAGCGCACGCTGCTGCTGTACGAGTTCAAGGCCGGGCTGGAGCGCTACTTCAGCGCCCACCATGCCCCCGTGCGCAGCGTGGCCGACCTGATCGCCTTCAACCAGGCGCACAGCAAGCAGGAACTGGGCCTGTTCGGCCAGGAACTGCTGGTGGAAGCCGAGGCTACCGCTGGCCTGGCTGACCCCGCCTACATCCGCGCACGCAGCGATGCCCGCCGGCTGGCCGGCCCCGAAGGCATCGATGCGGCCCTTGCCGCCCACCGGCTGGACGCGCTGGTGGCACCCACCACCGGCGTGGCGTGGCCGATCCGCAGCGAAGGCGACGACTTTCCCGGCGAAAGCTACAGCGCCGCCGCCGTGGCCGGCTATCCCAGCCTCAGCGTGCCGATGGGCCAGATCAACGGCCTGCCGGTGGGCCTGCTGTTCATGGGCACGGCCTGGAGCGAGCCGAAGCTGATCGAAATGGCCTACGCCTACGAACAGCGCACCCGCGCGCGGCGTCCTCCGCACTTCGATACCGATGCGCTGATCGACGCCGGCGAGCCGTGAGCTCCGGTGACGCCGCGACATCCTGCTTCCGGTAGTGCCGGCCGCTGGCCGGCAGAACCACGCTCGCCGGCCAGCGACCGGCGCTACCGTTCGGGCTCCAGCTCTACCGGCACGATCGCCGCCTCACCATCTTCAGCACCCGGCGAACGCACATCGGCGGTACGCGCGCGTGGCGCCCGCGGCATGTCCTGCTCGTCCTCGTGCTGCAGCCGCGCACGCACCTGCGGCAGCGACTGCGGATGCTCGCGCGCGAGGAAATCGAGCATGCGTTCGCGGACCAGGCAGCGCAGGTCGAAGGCATCGCCGGAGCTGCGCGCGCTGACCAGCAGGCGGACCTGGATCGCACGCTCGCTGGTCTCGGTCACCTGGGTCACGCAGACCCGGCCGTCCCACAGCGCTTCACCGCGGCAGATGCGCTCCAGCTCTGCACGGATCGCTGCCACCGGGGCACGATAGTCCAGCCACAGGAACGCGGTGCCGAGCAGGTCGGCGCTGCGCCGCGTCCAGTTCTGGAACGGGTTCTCGATGAACCAGGTCAGCGGCACCACCATCCGCCGCTCATCCCAGATGCGCACCACGACATAGCTGCTGCCGATCTCCTCGATGCGGCCCCACTCGCCCTCGACGATCACCACGTCATCCAGCCGGATCGGCTGCGTCACTGCGATCTGCAGGCCGGCGATCAGGTTGCCGAACACCGGCTTGGCGGCGATGCCCGCAACCAGCCCGATCAGCCCCGCCGAGGCCAGCAATGCGGTGCCGATCTTCTGCACCATCGGGAACGTCAGCAGCACCAGCGATGCGCCCAGCACGATGATGCCGCCCATCAGCACGCGGCTGAGTACCCGGGTCTGGGTCTGGATGCGGCGCGCTTCCAGGTTGTCGGAGACATCGATGGGATGGCTGCGCAGGATGGCCCGTTCGCCCGCCGCCACCGCCCGCACCAGCAGCCAGATGAAGCACGCGGTCAGCGCGATATGCAGCACCCGTTGCAGGTTGCCCAGAACGGGATCCTGCAGCGGGGTGGCCTGCAATGCAGGGATCAACAGCAGCAGCGGCCATGCGGTGGCCATCGGCAATCCAAGCACGCGACCGATGCGCGCGCGCCGCCGATCACGCCCTTTCAGCCGATGATAGATCCACAGGATCAGCCAGGCGCCGATGCCACCCACCAGCACCGCCAGACCCAACGGCCATGCATAGGCCTGCATGCGCTCCCAATGCACCCTTGCCACCTCTGCGTGAACACACCAACGGGCAGCGTCGCGCATGGCGCATGAGCGCCGTGTCAGTCGTTCGTAAGCAGGGTGTTGATCGGCAGGGCGTGCAGCCCTGCACCTGCGGCAGTGCCGGCCGCTGGCCGGCAACAGCAACAGCAGAAGCAAAAGCTGGCTTCCTGTGGGATGGCGGGGTGGATCCGGTTGCGGGAGACGCCGTAAACCCATCCATGGGGGCTTGGCCGCGGCATCCATGCCGCGGACACTCCCGCAACCGGACCCACCCC